>NZ_CAWMDN010000126.1:0-46497 GCF_963866575.1 Aeromonas sp. L_1B5_3 | reverse complement strand
TTCGGAACAGCTATTTAGGCTGCCGTTCTGAAAAAACAAGGCTAAATAAACGACAGAGATAGACTCATAATTACCACATAGTACCGATGCCCCCACTCTGCATCGGCCCAGTCTATGTTTGATAGACATGAGGAATACCTTAATAAAAAGCACAGTGCAACACAATCCACTATATCAAATCAGGAGAGTAGGTCTGCAAACTCAGTGGTTAATGATATACCCCCTCCCCAATTAAGCCCTTGAAGAAATTGCCATCAAAAAATTATCTTATCCATATAAATCATCATGTTATGATGCCCCTGATAGCTGGTTCTTGATTTCTACAGCTGCAAAGGTAGTAACCAATAGGAAAGGCAGCACTTTAAGAACTGGCTTTCCCGTGAGATTACTGTCCCTTGGCTTCCTTTGCTGCACTATTGGCTCGCTGATCAACGCTATTGATCACTGAGGTGGCTACAGAGCCTGTCAATAAAGGCTCGGTTGGGTATAGCACCAACGCCTCACGACGCAGTGCATTGGCATCCTCAATCCGCCCCAGTGCATTAAGAGCTATGACCATATTGGCGTATATATTGGCTCTTGGCGTATGGCGAACAAACTCTTTGCCCCAATCAAGATAAGCTTCAAGTTCACCTTTGTTATGGGTCTGCAAACCAACCATAAGACGAACCGAGTTCACATCAAACTCAACTCTGGTCAACCATGCCATTGGATTGACGATATCCAGTAACAAGGTCGGCTCCTTATAGCCACCTCGCTCATATTTGGTAACTACCCAGGCGGTATGGATCGCTGTCAGCATAAAAGGAACCACGACCAGAGGAATCGCAATTGCCATAAAACGCAATAACAACCAAGGGCGACACTCAAATTCCCACCATGTGGTACGCCCATCATTGGCAAGAGCGGCCTCTTCAATCTCTGCATCAATAATGTAAATAAACGTCAGAAGCAGCCACCACAATGCGATAGCATGATAGAGAGGATATTCAGTCTGGGTATGCAGCAAGATGGGTGTAACCAGCGCCAACAACGCCATTCCATGACTCAATCTTGTCTTGCTTAGCTGCCACAATAGTGCCCCCCCCATGATCACCATTCCGACCATGGGGGCAATGCCACCTTCAACAGCCCAGTAGAGAAATTCATTATGTGGATGATCTAGGTTGTATTCGATCTGAACCATGCCAGGATTCAGCGCTTTATCCGCCATGTAGTGATGCAGAAATACTGACTCAAAATTGCCATATCCCCACCCAGTCCAGGGTGCCTGTAAAATCATCTTTATTGCGTAGGGCCAATAAATGGATCGCATACCTCCAGATTGATAAATCTCTAAGCCACGCTTTGCTCCTGCCATCCAATATTGTGATAGCAATCCAATCACTACCGCCGATATAATCAGAGCCAATACGCGCCAGAGCAATTGGTGACGATACAGTTGCGGCCACAATAAAAACAGGGCTAAGAGGCCACCCAATTGGCCCACTCGGGATTGTAAAACAACCAGTAACAGTGCCGCAGATAGAATGACGCCATAGCGCAGAGTCATCAGCAAGCGACTCACCTCGCTACGTAATTCCAACCAGATAGCAAGAGCAACCCCGGTTGCCATAAAGGTTGCCATCACATTTGGCTGCTGGAATATCCCATATGGGCGATTGGCCTTGGTGTCATAGCCAATCCAGTTGCCCGGAGTCAACAGATAGAACTGCACCAGACCAATCACAGCCTCTATTGCGATCGCAATCAGGATCAGGTAGAGCAGGCGATCACGCTGCAGCCGATTAAAGCTCCATTGATAGAGCCCGAACAAAAACAGCAGACCAGCAAACAGCCCCAACAATCTGGGAATGGCAAAATCCTTAAGTGCAAAACCTGGATAGAGCATAGGGAGCAGCAGCAAAAAAGCCCCTATCCATAACGCAGCCTGTAATGAAGAAAATACCAGACGCTGGCGTAACGTCACTTGCCACAATCCTAGCCCAATAACCAACGAAGCAAAGACCCACCCCCATGTATTAAAGGGAAGATACAGCCCTGCACCACCAGGGTTGTGCATAAAAAAGTGCATGCCCATCAGCCAGTAGAGCACGCTTAAAATCATCATGATTCGCGTTAACGTCATAGCCCAGTTCCTGAAGCAGACCCAAAACTGAAAGGGCACCGAAAAGATAGATAAAAAGAAAGGGGGCAAATAGCCCCCTCCACTCAGTCAACCACTCACATTATGCTGCTTCTGGCCGACGAAAAGCATGGCGTACCAGCACAATTGCGACCCCCAGCATACCACCGAGCAGGGTTGCCAATACCACTATCAATGGACGTTTGGGTTTATCACGGCTTAGCGGCTCTTCTGGAGCATCAAGATACGAGAAGGGTCTGAAGCTAATATCATCCATTTTGACAAGCTTGAGACGATCAATCTTCACCTGAATCTCGGTCAATTTAGGTTGATATGTGGTCAGATCGAGAGTTTTGAGCACCTTCAGTTTTTCTTCCAACCCTTTGGTACCCAAAGTGAGTGCAAAGCGATCATCGTTATTATAGTTAGTCAGTGGTTGCTCAACTCCAGCCGCTTTGGCAATTGATATAGTCAGAGCCAGATTATCAATATCACTTTTTAACGCGCGTTCGGCATCTTCTTTGATTAATTGCAAGCTAGTGCTCAAAATAGAAATATCAGCTGACTGTTTTTCCTTCAGTTTGCTGACTAATTCGTGCTGTTGCTTTGAAATAATGAATTGAATATAGGTTTCCAGCAACGTTAATGCTTGACTAGAATTTTCTGCACTGCTCGTAATGATACTCCCGGGTCTTTCCCCCTTTTTATCCACGGCCTCAGCAGTGATAAACTCGGCCCACTTACGTAACCACAGGCGTTGTTCACGCGAATCCAGCTGAGCCTCTTGGACTTGTTCTTGGAAGAAGGAAGTACCCTTCAAAAAATCGCGACGATTCTCATAAGAGTTGAACTCACGAACGAACTCATCATACAACTCCTGTCCACTGGGAAAGTCGCTTATCCCAAGCAACTTGGCTTGGTTTGCAGCCCGTACCAGAGAACGAAGATCTTCGCTACTCGGCACAGAAATGACCGCCTTGGCTGACCAAATTTGTGGCGATAATATGGCATATGCGATCCCCCCCATAGCAAATACGCCAGTCACCAACAATATCAATACTTTTTGGCGCCACAATACCAATACCAGTTCACGCAGATCGATCTCGTCTGATTCAGGTGTTTGTACCCACTGGTTAGGAATGGCTGGCGTTTTTTTGCTCATATATCTCTCTCGTCATTATTAATGTTAAAAATATTACAACAAGGACACGACTAAGGGGCACCAACAAAACAAGGGGCTTGGCGATCTTTATCCGACAGCAATAAGGGCCACTGTTCAGATAGTGGCCATTTTATCGCCAGATTAGGGCTATCCCATCGAATAGTAGCTTCATCACCGGGATGATAATAATCGCTACATCTGTAAAAAACATCAGCGCTATCACTGACCACATAAAAACCGTGCGCAAAACCGGGGGGAATCCAGATAAGCTCACCAAGTTCTGCATTTAACAAACAACCCAACCATTGCCCGTACGTTGGCGACGCTGGCCGAACATCAACCGCCACATCAAAAATGGTTCCGCTGATGACCTGCACTAGCTTGCCCTGTGGTCTGCTGCATTGATAATGCAAGCCACGCAACGTGCCCCCGACCGAACGACTCAGATTATCTTGCACCAGCGGATAATGGCCGCAGTGTTGCTCAAACTCATCTTGACGAAAACACTCACGGAATTGGCCACGATGATCAAAAAAAGTTGTGGGCGTAAGGATCATAACCCCCGCTAGCGATGTTGCACGATATTGCATTGATAAACCCATGCGAAAAAGAACCAGATAACCGCTTGCTTACTGTTTGACTTCCCAGACCGAACGTCTCCTTCAAAAAACTCACCCGACTCACACATCAGGCCGAGTGGCAAGCAACCGTATCAGGTATTGACCATATCCATTTGTTGCCCGCTGATTAACGAGCGTTCGCAACTGATCTGCATCGATAAATCCCTTGCGCAAAGCGATCTCCTCTGGACACGCAACCTTTAATCCCTAGCACTTTTCGATGGTCTGAATAAAGTTACTCGCTTCAATCAGGGATTCATTAGTTCCGGTATCAAGCCAAGCATAACCGCGCCCCATTATGGCGACAGTCAATTGCCCGGTGGTAAGATAGTGATTGATGATATCCGTTATTTCCAACTCACCACGTGGCGATGGCTTCAAGCTCTTGGTAATCTCTACCACACTGTTGTCGTAGAAATAGAGGCCGGTAACTGCATAGTCACTCTTGAGCTCCAATGGCTCCTCTTTCAGAAAGATAGCGGTACCCTCTTTATCAAATTCCATCACCCCATAACGCTCAGGGTCATGCACGTGGTAGGCAAAGACGGTAGCGCCACTCTCTTTGGCTGCCGCAGTTTCAAGCTGTTTCTGCAGGTCGTGGCCGTAGAAGATGTTGTCGCCCAGCACCAGCGCGCAGGGGGCTGACCCGATAAACTCTTCACCCAGAATAAAGGCTTGTGCCAACCCGTCCGGACTTGGCTGCACCTTGTACTGCAAATTCAGTACCCCACTGGCTGCCGTCACCCAGCAATTGCTCAAAACGGGGGGTATCTTGCGGCGTGCTGATGATCAAGATATCGCGAATACCCGCCAGCATCAGAGTGCTGAGCGGGTAGTAGATCATCGGCTTGTCATAGATGGGCAGCAGCTGCTTGCTCACCGCCATGGTCACCGGATAGAGACGGGTGCCTGAGCCACCGGCCAGAATAATACCTTTACGTTTGGTCATGATGCTTGTTTCTTATTTTTAAATTGCAAAAGAAAAGGATGGCGTTAGGCCACTCCTTTCTGTTTTATCCCTGCCAGACAGGGAGGCGTTCAACACATCCCTAGCCAGTGATTTATTTGCCCAGGATCTCGGTCAACATCCGCTCTACACCGACGGTCCAGTCCGGCAGCACCAGATCGAAGGTACGCTGGAATTTGCTGGTATCAAGGCGGGAGTTATGGGGGCGTTTGGCCAGGGTCGGGAAGGCGCTGGTCGGCACCGCATTGAGTTGCGTGACAGCCAGTTCAACCCCGGCCTCTCTGGCTTTGGCAAACACCAGTTGGGCGTAATCAAACCAGGTGGTGGTACCGGAGGCAATCAGATGGTACAGCCCGGCGACCTCGGGTTTGCTCTGCGCAACGCGGATCGCATGAGCCGTGCAATCAGCCAGCAACTCGGCACCGGTCGGTGCGCCGAACTGGTCATTGATAACCGACATCTCGCGACGCTCTTTGCCAAAACGCAACATGGTCTTGGCAAAGTTGGCACCACGGGTGGCATAGACCCAGCTGGTGCGGAAGATCAAGTGACGGGAACAAAGGGCAGCGCCTTGCTCACCCGCCAGCTTGGTTTCGCCATAAACGTTGAGCGGTGCCGTCGCATCGGTTTCCACCCAGGGGCGCTCACCGCTGCCATCAAACACATAGTCGGTGGAGTAGTGCACCAACCAGGCTCCTAATGCCTCCGCTTCTTTGGCAATCGCAGCCACACTGGTGGCATTGAGCAGCTCGGCAAACTCCCGCTCGCTCTCGGCTTTGTCTACCGCAGTGTGGGCTGCTGCGTTCACGATGACATCCGGCTTGACCAGGCGTACCGTTTCGGCCACCCCCGCCGGGTTGCTGAAATCGCCACAATAGTCGGTGGAGTCAAAATCAACGGCAGTGATACGACCCAGCGGCGCCAGTGCACGTTGCAGCTCCCAGCCTACCTGACCGTTTTTGCCAAACAGCAGAATATGCATCAGGCACGCTCCCCCATCGTTCTGTTCAATCGCGGATATAGTGCTGCTCAATCCAGGATTGGTAGGCACCGCTCTTGACGTTGCCGACCCACTGCTGGTTATCCAGATACCAGTGCACGGTTTTACGAATTCCCGACTCGAACGTTTCTTGCGGTTGCCAAGTAAGCTCACTGCTCATCTCGGTCGCATCGATCGCATCGATCGCATAGCGACGATCGTGACCGGGACGATCCGCCACATAGGTGATTTGATCGCGGTAAGAGCCCGCTTTTGGCACCATCTCGTCCAGCAGATCGCAGATGGTGTGTACCACCTCCAGATTCTGTTTCTCGTTATGGCCGCCGATGTTGTAGGTCTCCCCCACCAAGCCCGTGGTCACCACCTTGTAGAGCGCGCGCGCATGATCTTCTACATAGAGCCAGTCACGGATCTGGTCGCCCTTGCCATAGACAGGTAAAGGCTTGCCATCCAGCGCGTTAAGAATGACCAGCGGGATCAGCTTCTCGGGGAAGTGGTACAGGCCGTAGTTGTTGGAGCAGTTGGTGACTATGGTGGGCAGACCGTAGGTGCGGCGCCAGGCGCGTACCAGGTGGTCACTGGAAGCCTTGGAGGCAGAATAGGGGCTGCTGGGGGCGTAGGGGGTAGTTTCGGTAAAGAGCGGCAATGGCTCACCGGCTGCGACTTCATCCGGATGGGGCAGATCCCCATACACCTCATCGGTGGAGATATGGTGGAAACGGAAGACCGCCTTGCGAACCTCGTCCAGGCCGTTCCAGTAAGCGCGAGCCGCTTCCAGCAACATATAGGTGCCGACGATATAGGTCTCGATAAAGTCAGAGCGATCAACATGACTCTCGGCAGCCAGATGCATCACCGCATCCGGCTGGTGCAGGGAAAATACCCGATCCAGCTCGGCGCGATTGCAGATATCCACCTGCTCAAACACATAACGCTCGTTCGACGATACATCGGCCAGGGATTCCAGATTGCCGGCATAGGTGAGTTTATCGAGATTGATAACGGAGTCCTGAATATCACGGATGATATGGCGCACCACGGCAGAACTGATAAAGCCTGCGCCACCGGTAACGAGACTTTGCAACATATTTAAGCGAGAATTTCTATTATATGAGGTCGGCTGACGATATATGGTTGAAGAGTATTTCCCTGATGAGGAGAGAGGATTGCTAACAGGCTATTTATGCTCAACATATCCTCCCTCTGTCCATCTATCTGCTCAGCTATTGACGCAAACCGCGCGCATGCCATAAGGCAAGCAGTTTATTGCATCGGCTGATGACTCTCTGAATCAAGAAATTCAATGTCCTCAACCACACTTAGACACGGTTCATGCGGCAAAGTGTTTTTGGCTTGCCACACCAGATCGCAGATCCCGTCGGTAGGATTAAAACCGGTCGGCATACTTAATAGCAGGCTTCGAATCTCTTCATGATCAAAACGGAAACACGCACTATCGAGTTCGGCCAAAAACGCCCGCAGTTGTGGCCATGGCAGCATTAACTCGGAGGCTTTCATGATCCGAGGATGGGCAGTGCCCTCAACCTGTTCACCAATAAGCAGCTCCTCAAACAGCTTCTCACCTGGGCGTAAGCCAGTGATCTTAACCTCAATATCACCAGTGGGGTATTTTTCGCTCTTGAGCTTCAGACCACTCAAACGGATCATCCTGTGCGCCAAATCGATAATCTTGACCGGCTCACCCATATCCAACACAAACACATCCCCCCCCTGCCCCATGGCTCCCGCTTGGATCACCAACTGCGACGCTTCAGGAATGGTCATGAAATAACGAATGATGTCGGGGTGGGTCAAAGTCAAAGGGCCACCATCACGGATCTGCTTACGAAACAACGGCACAACAGATCCGGATGATCCCAGTACGTTACCAAAACGCACCATGCAGAAACGGGTTTGCTGCTGCGCAGCAGCCAACGATTGCAACACCAGTTCGGCCAATCGCTTGGTGGTCCCCATGGTATTAGTGGGACGCACCGCCTTATCAGTCGAAATCAACACAAAGGTTTCAACTTTGGCCCTGATAGCCGCCTGTGCACAATAAAGAGTGCCAAAAACATTATTGCGCACCCCCTCAACCACGTTATATTCAACTAGGGGGACATGCTTGTAAGCCGCAGCATGGTAAACCGTCTGTATTTGGAAGGTGCTCATCACCGCTTGCAAGCGATGTTGTCGCTGCACCGATCCCAGCAATGGCACTATATCAACCTGTAACCCTTCTTGCCGGCTAATTTCTTGCAGTTCTTTATCGATGGCATACAAGCCATATTCAGACAGCTCAAACAACACCAGTTGCTCGGGTTTGCAACGGATAATCTGACGACACAATTCAGAACCGATGGAACCGCCCGCTCCCGTCACCATCACCCGCTTGCCAGATATATTGGCATTGATCAGTTCAGGGATTGGAGCAACCGCATCACGCCCCAACAAATCCTCAATACTGACTTCTTTAAGCTCATCGATATGAGCATTCCCCTCAACCAGATCAGCCATACCAGGGATAGAGAGAACCTCACATGGGCACTGCTCCAATCGATTGATCACCGCTTGCCTCACACTACGCGAAGCACTCGGCATAGCAAGCAAGATTTTTTTAATATCAAAGCGCTCAATCAATGCCTCGATAGCGTCAGTACTGTAAACGTTAACCCCCTGAATCACGGTCTTAACCAATGCGGAATCATCGTCAACAAACGCCACTGGCAGGTACTCCTGACCTTGATTCAATGCAAGTTGCAACTGACGCCCGGAAGAACCTGCACCATAAATAAGCACTGCCACTCGTTGCTGACGATTGCGCTGAACTAACGCCCGGAAAAACAGCCTCACCCCACCGATCAGCAACACCGAAAACGCAAAATAGATAACAGATACAGTACGAGGAAGTGAACCCCCCATAAAAAATGCCAGCATAACCAACGACATCGTAGAAAGAAGAGCTCCAAGCGACACAGTCCACAACACCTTGAAACCGACATAGCGTAATACTGCGCGATAAAGTCCTAACCGCATAAAGATGATGATGGTTATCGGCAGTAACAACGCCAGCATTTGCCAATGCAGCCCACTCTGAAATGGAATATTATCATCAAGGCGAACCCAATAACCGCCCCAGAATGCCAAAGTTAGCAATAGCAGATCAGCACAGACACTAATTCCCCGTTTATAAACACGGGGGATAGCCAAGAAAGAGGTCAACATAATGGCACCATCTTGTTAACAACGGTAAGTAAGATAAGGTGAAGCAACTAGGTACAATACTATTTCGATCCAACCGCATCGCCTGTACCACTACCAGTTGCCGTCATGATGATATAACGAAAGTAGCTAGTTAAGGTGAGGGTATCGATCATCTGCCGATCTGTTTTAGCCAGCAATTCCGGAGTAGACATATCGATATTTTGTACCTGTGCCAATCCGGTAATTCCGGGTAAAACCTCATAAACTCCTAGAGCATCACGCTCTTTGATTAGTTCCTCCTGATTAAAAAGATTAGGCCGCGGCCCAACCAAGCTCATCTCACCTTTAAGTACATTGATCAGTTGTGGAAGTTCATCAATTTTAGTCTTACGTAAAAAAGCCCCTAACTTGGTGATCGAACTTGTGCTCGCCAAGTGGCTCGCCACCGACTGGGTATCGACCGACATGGTACGAAATTTAATCAGCTTGAATGGTTTTTTGTGTTTACCAACTCTGGTTTGCACAAAAATCGGCGAGCCAGTGTCAAACAGGCCAATAATAGTGACGATAAGCAAAATGGGCCATAACAGCAGCAGCCCCAAAAAAGCTGCGCACAAATCCAGCAACCGTATCAACATAATTATTCTTCCTCAATAAAACAACGCTGAATACCTTCTGCGACCGATATAGGTGGTTGCCAACCCAACGTATGTTTGGTGTGACAGATATCAACCTGAAGATTACCACACAGTCGCTCTATCACAGCCTGTTTTCCTGTCATGCGTCCCAAGAACTGCAGCCAACTCACCGGCACCGGTAATAACAGTGGCTGTTTACCCGCTGCGCGCGTCATCATCTCAAGCAATTCGGTTGTTGAAATATCGTCATCATCACTGACTAAAAAGGTTTGATTCGCCGCATTAGGATGACGGATACAGGTGATGATCAAATGGACCAGATTAGCCAGTGCTACCATGCTGCGTTGGTTATTGATAGATCCCAATGGCAACGGAAGATTTTTTTTTGCAATAGTCAGTAATGAAGAAAAATTACCTTTAACACCAGGCCCATATACTAGTGGTGGACGAATTATTACCAGCTCCATTCCTGAGTTGGCCACCAATTGTCGTAGTCCATTTTCTGCAGCTTGCTTTGAACGCCCGTAAGCATCCTCAGGGGCAGCAACACAATCATGCGTAAAAGGCTGGCTATAAATGGTCGATTCGCCATTTACTTTAATAGAACTGATAAAGATAAAACGCTTCACGCCCGCAGTAATTGCCTGGCGCGCCAATTTCAAGGTACCATCGACATTAATATCCCGATAAAGATCTACCTCATTACACACTAAATCATTCATCACATGCGCTTGTGCTGCACAATGAATGACCACATCAACATCAACCAAGGCGGCGGCATAATCCACTGTAGCGCTAATCCCTCCCACCACATGGCTAATCATTTGAGAACTGGTATCGGCAGCACGGTTAGCCTTTATGCCAACGGGTGCGCGACGACCATAAGTACGTATTGTTACATCAGGTTGCTGCATTAACTGCTTCAATACTGCATTACCCACAAAGCCGGTGGCACCGGTTAGCAATATTGTCATTTATTTGACTCTAAAAATGTATTAATTATCTGTTGAGCCGCGGCCTTAACTGAAAAGTTAGCTGCAAGAACAGCATAACCACGCTGCCCCATTTCAACACGCAATGTTTTATCATTTAAAAGATTAACTGCCGCCGTTAACAAGGCATCATCCTCACCATTGATATATGCCCATCCAGCACCTTGGCCATTAATGAAATCAATCACGTCATTCCCCTGATTCACACTACCAAGAATCGGCAAAGACTGAAGCATATAACCAAGCAACTTCCCGGGAAAGTTATGTGCTTTATGTGTTTTAGCTAATGAAAACAAACCAACATCAACCTGCGTCAAAACTTGCTTATATGCATCTTGGTTGATTGAAGGTAGCAGCGTTAGGTTGTGAAGGTTTTCAACAACTATAGCCTTCTTGACTAACTCGAATTCATCACCCTGGCCAATAAATAAAAAATGAGCATTTGAGTATCGAGTCATATTTTTAACTAAACGTAATAAATTACGCATATCTTGGGCGTGGCCAATATTTCCGCCATAAAAAAATATGACTTTACCATTCAAACCATATACTTTCCTAATATCTATAAGTTGCGACGAGAAACTGATAGGATTAATATCAGCCCAGTTCCTTAGCACTTGTAGATTATTGTACTCGGAATGCAGAGTTCTAAAATAATCAACATTTGCAGGAGACATTAAACCAATGCAGTCAGATGCATTGTAATTTATTTTTTCAAAAAAATGGAAGTATGATGCGATCGGTGATTTAGCAGAAATCAATCCTTCATCAATTACCCATTGTGGGAAAATATCTCTCAATACCAAATAATTAAATGTTTTTGCTTTACGTTTAAACCAATGCATTAATGGACCAAAAAAAATAGTTGGAGAATAATTAATGCATAGTTCGAATGAATATATATCCTTTCTATTTCTAATGGCAAAAAAAGCATTAAGAGATAGCAATGATTCACTTATCACTCTTTTAACCTTGCCCTGCCCCCGCATAGGTGGATTACGAAAACGCCATATTTCTACACCATCGATAGAATCAACCTGAAGACGTTTAATTTGTTTGCCATGGCTGGGTGTTATTATCACCGGTTCATGGCCAAGCCTTTTAAGCTCTAATGCCAGTTCATGGAACATTTTGGCATGAACTAAAGTACTATTCGGTAAATAATCATCAGGGAACAGGGCGATTTTCACAGCGACTTTCTCCACACCACTCGATTGACATAATCGGTGTAGCTTAAAATTGTGCGAAGCACTTTATCTGATACATTCGGAGCAATGTAATCTTGTACCTTATTGATCAGACGTGTTGTACCACGTGATTGTTGCTCCAAAACTTCAATCGCCTGAAGGATCCTTTCAACACTCATTCCGGTGAACATCACAGCTCCTTCTTCAAACCCTTCTGGACGCTCTTGTGCTTCCCGAATATTGATGGCAGGGAAGTTCAAGATAGATGACTCTTCCGTAATGGTACCGCTATCGCTTAGCACTACCTTGGCATCCATTTGCAAGCGCACATAATCACTAAAACCAAGTGGTTTTAACAAATTAACTAAAGGGTGGAAAGTTAATTTCAATGCTTCAATTTTTTTCCGGGTACGTGGATGAGTCGAAACAATAATCGGATACTGGTATTTTTCAGCAAGCTCGTTTAATACCCTAACATAACTGTAAATATTTTTATCCGAATCCACATTTTCTTCACGGTGTACACTGACCAAGAAGTATTCCCCCTTAGTGAGTGACAGGCGAGTTACCACATCGGCAGTGTGAATTTTATCGTGATAAAATGCCAGTACCTCGTCCATTGGACTACCGGTTTTAACGATTAAATCAGGTTTAATCCCCTCGTTTAAAAGATATTCGCGAGCAATCTCGCTATATGGCATATTCACATCAGAAATATGATCCACAATTTTACGGTTGATCTCTTCTGGTACGCGTAAATCAAAGCAACGATTACCCGCTTCCATATGGAATATCGGGATTTTTTTACGTTTGGCAGAAATAGCAGCCAATGCACTGTTTGTATCCCCCAGAATAAGGAGTGCATCTGGCTTTAAATCAGAAAATACCTTATCTGACTTGCTGATAACTTGCGCCATCGTTTCAGCCGCACTGCTGCCAGCACACTCTAAAAACACATCAGGGGCACGTATGCCTAAATCATCAAAAAATATTTGATTGAGTTCATAATCATAATTTTGGCCGGTATGCACCAAGGTATGATCACAAAACTCATCTAGTTTAGCTATCGTACGTGAGAGACGAATGATTTCAGGACGAGTGCCTACAATAGTCATCACTTTTAGTTTTTGCATTGCACATACCTTGTCAAATAATCGTTATGCATAAATTCAATCAACTCATTCCAACTGGGTACAGTCAAATCCAGCTCTTGGCGCAAGCGGCTAGAATCAAGCGAACGGTCGATCACCAATTGGGTTGACTCATTAATCTCAATATCTTTGCCATAAATATCAGCCACCAACGAGATTAAATTGTGCTTATTAATAGGCTCGGCAGACAAATGGTACAACCCACAAATCTCAGGTCTGTTCAGAATGTTGTCAGCCAGTAGTTTGGCGATGTAACAAGTTGGCACTCCAGAAAACACTGCCTTAGAAAACCCATTCACAGCACCTGATTGACTTAAAAACCAATCAACCAAGCTAACAGCTGAATCCAGCTCATGGCCAATAATTGAGGTGCGCAAGGTTAAGTGGCGGCCATAGCTAACCTCACCTAGACACTTAGACTTACCATACAGATCTGTCGCGGTCGGCAAGTCAGCTTCCTGATACATGCCTTGCTTGCCATCAAACACACAGTCTGTCGAAAAATGGATTAACCGCGCATCATATTGGTCACACAAAGCAGCCAACTGATGTGGCAGCAGTGCATTTATCTCTATCGCCGCCACATGCTGCTTGGCAATATCGTGCTGCTTAATCAAGCCAATACAATTGATCACCACCTCTGGCTTGGTAGTGACGAACGCCTGCTCAATACAGGCGATATCAGTGACATCAATACCTTGCAACAGTTGCTTTTGGTACTGCGCAAAAAAAGCCCCCTTGCCGGTCACGTTGCGTACTGTGCCCATAACGTTTAATGCTGGGTTATCAGCTAAATTGCTAAACAGGCTGTAACCCAACATACCAGTGGCACCCAAGATTAACACATTCACCGTTATACCCCTTCCGGCACGATTAGATTACCGGCTTCGATTTCACGAATGAAATCGAGCTTACGCAGCAGTTGCTTCATCTCAGCTACATCGAGGCGATCAGTATTATGGGAGTTATAATCTTCAATTTGTGACAGATCTTTCTCACCCTCTTCAAAATATTTTGAGTAATTAAGATCACGGTTATCAGCTGGCACTCTAAAATATTGCCCCTGCTCTTGGGCTACAAACATTTCCTCTCGGCTACACAAAGCCTCAAACTGCTTTTCTCCATGCCTAGTTCCTATAATGTGAACCGGGTGGTTTGGTTTACCAAGGATATCAAGCAGAGCTTTTGTTAAAACTTCAATAGTAGCTGCCGGAGCCTTTTGTACAAAAATGTCACCGTTTTTTCCATGTTCAAACGCATGTAAAACCAGATCAACTGCGTCATCTAGTGTCATCATAAAGCGAGTCATATACGGGTCGGTAATGGTGATCGCATCACCATTAACGACTTGGCGAATAAACAGTGGAATAACTGAGCCACGTGAGGCCATCACATTACCATAACGGGTACAGCAGATCGTTGTATTCGTGTTTTCCAAATTACGACTCTTGGCTACGATCACCTTTTCCATCATAGCTTTGGATATTCCCATTGCGTTTATAGGGTAGACTGCCTTATCTGTGCTTAAACACACAATCCGCTTCACACCATGGCTGATGGCGGCCTCTAAGACATTCTCAGTACCAAGCACATTGGTCTTTACCGCCTCTAATGGATAAAACTCACAAGATGGTACTTGTTTTAAGGCAGCCGCATGATAGACATAATCCACACCACGCATAGCATTAGCCACACTTTGATAATCACGGACATCGCCTAGATAAAATTTTAATTTATCTGACTTAAATATCTTCCTCATATCATCTTGTTTTTTTTCATCGCGACTGAATATTCTAATTTCAGATATGTCAGTATCAATAAACCGTCTTAGCACGGCATTTCCAAAAGATCCTGTACCACCTGTAATTAGCAGCTTTTTATCAAGAAACATAAATCCACCCATATTAGTGTTGAATAGAAAATCATTAAAAACTATATACTTATCAGTAAAATGATATTTATAACATGAAAAAATGACGTATATTAGTGAGACTATTACTACATATAGATGCAAATTTAATATGTAATAAATAACATATCGCATCAGTTTTTAGCCTAAAAATTGACATTCATAGAAGCTAACATTAAAACATACTATGAACCAGCCAATTCTGGCATGCCTACCTAGCGTTGAATAAATAGCACTTGATTAAATTCACATTGACCAACCATTAATAATCATAGATCAAATCTAGATTTAAGCGCATTGGGGCCAAATTTTAAAACTGAAAATATAAACGATAATAACGCCCTATACCTATTTATCTTTAATGAAAAATCAGGCTTTTTGGATGAATAGGAAACAAAAAGACTTGTAGTTTTTTTAATGTTAAATTCTGCAGCTTTGTCTCTGTGTAAGCCAGACAAATATTGAAACTCTTCATTGTTCATATAATAAAGTGATGATATTTTATCATAAATAGATACTCTTGTATCAGTTGCACCATCTTCATTATATGAGAACCCCTTAACTTCAGAGAAAAAACCACACGTAAGAGGCATCTTTATGGACTCTATACCAACAATAGACGGTATACCAGCAGAGCTAGCTTCTATTATCGTTGTTCCAGAGCCTATAAAGCAAAAACAACCATCAAGAACTGAATGTAAGTCAGAATACTCTACACTCCCCATGAAATGAACAAAATCACAGACCCCAAGCTTTTTAGCTAAATTTAACAGATCATTTTTCTCCGGTCCATCTCCATAAATAAAATACTCAAAAGGAGCAATTTCACGCAATTCTTTCAACAATGTGATAACATGACGATTGTATGTTTTAAAATCAACCAACCTGCCTACAGATACGATCTTCAGTGAGCTCTTTATTGGTGAAATGGCTTTGTATTTTTCTAAATCAATCCCAAGAGGAAGTATATGTGATTCTGACAGGTCAGAATCAATTAAATCATCGGCCAACTTCAACATAAACTCATTTGGGAACAACGTTAACATGACATTTTTATCATAGAGTTTAAGTAAACTCTCCCTAAAATAACAGGATCGATCCCGCCACCAAGATATTTCTTTGGCATGATAAATTCCAATGCTAAGGTTTGTGAAATTAATTTTGTCTTTATTAAAGAAAACAAAACCCAGCGTCATTAGATCGACCACATGAACAATATCGTATTTTTTCCCAAGCTTTTCCTCAAGTTTTTCCCCACATAATGACATTGCGTTGAGCCAACTAGAAGAGGATATTAGAGGAAAATAATCCAGAATATATATAGATGCAAACTTGGAGAGCTCTTCATAGTTTTTTGCATTAAATGAATTAGATAACAATATAAAATCTATATTTTCGCCTTGTTCTCTTAGTTCTTTAGCCAAGCGTATAACATACGTCTCAACCCCCCCAATATTTAACCCACCAAGCACAAATAGAATGCTTGACATTTCAACCTCCACTTTATTAAAAAGTCAATCCCAAAGAATTAAAATGGAATCCCACCAGACCAGGATGTATTAAAATTAAAATCCATCAACAATGTTAATAATGCATACATAACCACCACTACAACCCCACCTTTTCCGAATAAGACAGAAAAAGCGAATGGTATTATAATGTATTCAAACATTGATATTACAGAATACCCTCTCCCTGACAAAATTGCAAAGCTACCAAAGAAAACTCGAAATGCAAATGCAGAAAAAAAGTACATGAACGAAAAATAAAATGTTGGAAACTTTGCGTTTAAAGCATCCCAATAAAATAAACAAACAACAACAAAAAACAGATTTTTTATATTCACTACATCCCATAATGGTATTTGATATGAATACATATCTGCATTCAAATACAGCTTCAACTTTTCTCCATACTCTCCCCAACCAGAAAGAGTCCACATTATATCTTTAATATTTAGCCATGGAGAAACAAATAATAAAAGAACAGTAAGAAATATTAACGTTCTTTTTGACGGATGAATAAAATA
The DNA here is from genome assembly GCF_963866575.1 of Aeromonas sp. L_1B5_3. Lineage (NCBI taxonomy): Bacteria > Pseudomonadati > Pseudomonadota > Gammaproteobacteria > Aeromonadales > Aeromonadaceae > Aeromonas > Aeromonas sp. L_1B5_3. Next base: position 29,513 of record NZ_CAWMDN010000126.1, on the reverse strand, counting down.
TAAAACGATAGGAATTATAGATAATAATGCAGTTATGTGGACACCAAGAGAAACCAACCAAAATAAAAATGATTTAAAATATTTTTTATAGTAAAGCTCTTTTGCCGAGAAAAAGACTAGCGCCGATGCTAATCCGACGCGAATTGCATTTAACTCTTTAGCTAAATAAAAATGAGAAAAATAAACTAAAACTGACACTAAAAAAAATGGAGATAATTCTTTTATAGCTTTCAAATTAAAAGCCACTGCTAAAAATGAAACCACAAAAAACAAAAATATACTATCGCTACCTAAAAGCAAAATTATCTTTAATAAAAGAAAAAATAAAAATTCAACATTATAATCTGAATATCTATACTCAAAAATAGATGCAAGACCATTCCCGGACTCGGCTATTTTTTTAAAAATTTCGACATATGCCTCATCATCACTACCAAATCCAACATTTCGGAAGGTGGCAATAGCGCATAGAACAAAGACAGAATACAAGAATGATATATTATTCGCCGAATCTTCCCCATATATTAATGACCAAAATGCCATTGATAACAACGAAAAGAAAAAAAGTATAAATAAAATCTGACTCTCTAACATTAATAATGCCCTTTTCATAATAGAGCCAAATAAATATCTCTACAAAATGATGTGCAAACGTCTCACCAGAACAATTTTATTCATCTGCTCATTTTATTGCAAATAAAGGAAAAAACAAATAGGCTCAATATAAAATAAATGCAGTAAGACAGTGCATATGAGAACATCACATTTTCAGCATCTATAGCACCTGACAAATAAACTTTCGCATACAAAACAAGCAGAATTAATGAACATTGAAATAACTCTGCAAATATATATATACGACTGGCCGCTTTAGCCACTGCGACAAAACCAAATACACTAGCTGTGATTTTAAAAAAATCACCAACAAGCTGATATATTAATATATCACATAATTTCAAAAAGTCTTTCGAGAGCAAAGTGGAGATAAAAAAACCCCTGAATAAATATAACACCCCCAACCCTAAAAACACTCCGAACGCTGTTATTAGCATCCCCCCAAAGACTTTACGCTTGATTATATACCAGTTTTCTTCTTGAGAAATAATAGGCATGAACCAATATGCCAGGACAACAGATATTAGGCTAGTGTATGCAGCTGATAATCTTAGTGCGCCTTGCCACAATCCAACCTCGTGGTAACCATCATTTATAGAATGAATAATATATTGTCTTATAACTATTTCTGTTAGTGGAAACGAGACAACACTGACCAATAGCATCAAAGTAAACTTACTCAAGTTTCGCGTAAACTTAGGATCATATAAATTTATATTTATTAGTGAATATAGTCCATGCTTAGACGAATAATAAACAGCTGGGATTATTGGAGTTAAAACACTAAGAATAAGAGAAATAATAACACCACTGAACCCCATATTATTTATAAGCAACCAACATATAGGTATGCCAATTATACTTCCTATGATTTGTGATTTAGCATAAAGAACATTCTTTCCTATTCCATTAAACACCCCAAGATTTATATTAAGAAGAGCCAATATAACCTGAGATATAGACAGAACAACTATATAGATATACAACTCTCCGCTGCCAAATATAAATTTTGATATAGTTTCAGAAAAAATAATAAAAATAAGCAGCATTATAACTGATGATATCAAAGAATATCTAATAGCTGAGGATACGAATAGCGTCAAACGTTTAACATCACCTCTATACTCTGATGTATATTTTATCACTCCATTAATAATACCTCCACCAGCCAGAATTCCGCACACAGTTAAAAGGCTCATGAAGTTCCCTATCCTACCGAGACCATCAACCCCCATTTTGTATGCGATTAGTTTTAAAATAAAAAAGCCCATTAATAATTTTGACAAATGAGCCATAAATGTGAGCATTACACCATAATAATTTTTAATTTTCAAAGCTGTACCTGCTAACTCCTAAAAGACAATCATATATTGACAAGTTTAAAAAATTAAAATGCAGCTAAAAAATCAAGACAAGATATATATGAATGCATGGTGTTGATGCATATCACATACACTACCTTGCCTCCTATTCGCTATATTTATGAATTTAAAAAAGTATATAATAACAGGTCTAGTTTCATTTTTAAAATAACAGTGCTACATCACGAACGTAGCACTGTTCAACACAATTATATTTCTTCCAATATAGAGCACACCCTACTGACACAGTGTTCATCTATCCCAAGCCATATTGGAAGACGCAATAAACGTTCACTTTCCTTTGTTGTGTGTACTTCATTATTATGGAATACACCAAGCTGCAAACCAGCTGGTGCACTATGTAACGGAATATAATGAAATGCTGTTGATATACCACCTTCTGTTAAAGCTTGCATAACCGTTGTCCTGGCATCAAGATCCTTTAGCTTTATATAAAACATATGCGCATTGTGTTCGCACCCCTCAGGAATAAATGGTAGTTCAATCGAGACTCGACTTTTTAATTCTGAAAGCTTTAAGTAATACTTATTCCAGAGAGATAATCTAAAATTATTTATTTCATTTGCTTTTTCTAGTTGCCCATACAGATAAGCAGCTTGCAATTCCGAGGGTAAGTAACTACTTCCGATATCAACCCAAGTATACTTATCTACCATTCCGCGAAAGAAAAGACTTCTGTTAGTGCCTTTTTCTCTAATAATCTCAGCTCGTCGAATAAGAGTGGAATCATTAATAATTAGTAACCCCCCCTCACCACCGCTAGTATAATTTTTTGTTTCATGAAAACTATAAGCCCCCAAGTGACCTATAGTACCTAATGCCTTTCCTTTGTAGGTAGACATCATGCCTTGAGCTGCATCTTCCACCACATAAAGATTATATTTTTTAGCTATCCCCATAATTTTGTCCATTTCACATGCTACACCAGCATAATGGACAGGAACAATGGCTTTTGTTCTATCTGTAATAGCATCTTCAATTAAATTTTCATCAATATTCATTGTATCAGGACGAATATCAACGAAAACTATTTTTGCGCCTCTTAATACAAATGCATTTGCCGTGCTAACAAACGTATAGCTTGGCATAATGACTTCGTCACCAGGTTGAATATCTATGAGCAATGCAGCCATTTCAAGAGCTGCAGTACATGACGGAGTCATTAATGCCTTTTCACATGGTAAGTTTTCTTCAAACCAAGATTGACATTTCTTACCAAAAAAGCCATCACCTGAGAGCTTATTACTTTTCACTGCTTGCAAAATATACTGCTCTTCATTGCCTGTTAGTGGTGGCTTATTAAATGGAATGTTCATTGTTAATTTCCTTCAAAAAATCTGACTCAAGTCTGGCAATATTTCTATCTCGTTCTTTCAAACGATAAGCTGGATTACCTATATATATTCCCCATGAGGCGGTACTTTTCAATAAAAGGCTCATAGCACCTATAGCACACCCTTCCCCAATGGTAACGCCAGGGAAGACTACTGAATTCGTACCAATAACGACCTGCTTTTCTATCTTGACAGGCAAAAAAATTTCATTTTTATATTTTTTGGGGATTAGTGAATTGACCATGCTTCGACCAGAATAGTCATCACTTTGTGAAAAAATTTTCACGCCATAGGCAAGTGTACAGAAGTCGCCAAGATATACACCTGGTATACCTCCTGCAATAAGACACATTGGAGTAATATGGCAAAATTTACCAATTGTCACATTGCCAGATAAAATACAAAAATCATCAATTCTAGAGCAATCATCTATTGTAATTTTTTCCGGATCGTAAATTCTGGCTTTATCACTAATTTTTACATTCTTACCAAGAAATTTAAATCCTAGAGAATGCAACTCGTCTTCATTTAGATACGCCATAAATCAAGCTCTAGTTAACTCAATGAGATACTGTCCATAGCTGTTCTTTGCCATTGTATTTCCAATTTTTATTACTTCATTCCGACTAAGCCAACCATTACGTAAGGAAATTTCCTCAAGGCATGCTATTTTGAATCCCTGCCTTGCCTCTATTGTCGCGACAAAATTAGATGCTTCAAGAAGGCTTTCGTGAGTCCCACTATCAAGCCAAGCAAAGCCACGACCTAACAACTCAACATTGAGTTGATTGCGCTCAAGGTATATCTGGTTAATGCTTGTAATTTCGAGTTCACCTCGTTTTGATGGTTTTACTTGTTTAGCGATTTCAATGACCTGGTTATCATAAAAGTAGAGTCCAGTTACTGCAAAGTGAGACTTGGGCTGAGCGGGTTTTTCTTCAATAGAAATTACACTTTGTTTTTCATCAAATTCGACAATACCGAAACGTTCCGGATCTTGCACTTTATAACCAAATACCGTGGCGCCATCTGTTCTCTGTGCAGCTTGACGCAGCATAGGTGAAAAACCCTGCCCCCAAAACAAATTATCACCCAAGATAAGACAAACTGACTCTTGGCCAATAAACTTTTCACCAATGATGAAAGCCTGAGCCAGTCCATCTGGACTTGGCTGAACCTCATATGTCAATGAAATCCCAAATTGGCTACCATCACCTAAAAGTCGCTGAAAACTAGCCTTATCTTCAGGAGTGGTAATAATCAAAATCTCTCTTATGCCAGCCAACATTAATACCGATAGAGGGTAATAGATCATAGGCTTGTCATAAACGGGTAATAACTGCTTGGAAACTCCCATCGTAATGGGGTAAAGACGGGTACCAGAGCCACCAGCCAGAATAATGCCTTTCATTATTTTTTCTCCCCGTACTGTAATTCAATCCAAGATTGGTAAGCACCGCTCTTGACGTTATTCACCCACTGCTGGTTATCCAGATACCACTGCACGGTTTTACAAATGCCAGACTCGAACGTTTCTTGCGGTTGCCAAGCAAGCTCACTGCTCATCTTGGTCGCATCGATCGCATAGCGGCGATCGTGACCGGGACGATCCGCTACATAGGTGATTTGATCTCGATAAGAGCCCGCCTTCGGCACCATCTCGTCCAGCAGATCGCAGATGGTGTGTACCACCTCCAGATTCTGCTTCTCGTTGTGGCCGCCGATGTTGTAGGTCTCTCCGACCACGCCGGTGGTCACCACCTTGTAGAGCGCGCGCGCATGATCTTCTACATAGAGCCAGTCACGGATCTGGTCGCCCTTGCCATAGACCGGCAGCGGCTTGCCATCCAGTGCATTGAGGATCACCAGCGGGATCAGCTTCTCGGGGAAGTGATAAGGGCCGTAGTTGTTGGAACAGTTGGTGACGATGGTCGGCAGGCCGTAAGTACGGCGCCAGGCGCGTACCAAATGGTCGCTGGAAGCCTTGGAGGCTGAATAGGGGCTGCTGGGGGCGTAAGGAGTGGTTTCGGTAAAAAGCGGCAATGGCTCACCGGCAGCCACTTCATCCGGATGGGGCAGATCCCCATACACCTCATCGGTGGAGATATGGTGGAAGCGGAAAGCAGCCTTGCGTACTTCATCCAGACCGTTCCAATAGGCACGTGCCGCTTCCAGCAACATATAGGTGCCGACGATATTGGTCTCGATAAAGTCAGCCGGGCCTGTGATGGAGCGGTCAACATGACTCTCGGCGGCCAGATGCATCACGGCATCCGGCTGGTGCAGGGCAAACACCCGATCCAGCTCGGCACGATTGCAGATATCCACCTGTTCAAACGTATAACGATCGCTTGTCGATACATCGGCCAAGGATTCCAGATTGCCGGCATAGGTGAGTTTATCGAGGTTGATAACGGCATCCTGAGTATCACGGATGATATGACGCACCACAGCAGAGCCGATAAAGCCTGCGCCACCGGTAACGAGAATTTTCATAGATATGCGTTCTCTTGCGAGGAATGAATACGGAATTGGGTATCGGAGGGATAGAACGGTGATCAGCTATAGCTGCTCAAAAAAATCAACAGATAGCGTCTGTTACTAACACTATGCAGCGCCCCTGGTTAAACATTAAGCAAAAAGACGGGTGATACCATGGCTACCGCCCCTGGGTTACAGCCCCCAGTTTGCTGCTTTTAACCGAATTTTGTTTGCTGTTGGTCATCGTGTCCTCCAGCATTTTTATGTTTTGATGGTCGATAACAGTGTTACCCGCTCGCATTTTATATGCCAAAAGAGGGGTACCAAACCAAACGACACATAGTCTACCAGCCCGATAAGGGGCAGATTCTATCTCGTTTTCTGTAAACCTGCACACCAAAAAGTGCCTTCATCAAGGGTTTTCAATCAAGATTCGATGGAGAACCGAAAGCACTTGATGATCTCATCCGAATCACCTTTCAAAATCGAACAGATCACAGCCAAGTTACCGTTTTTCAGGTGGAAAAAATGGGGCAACCGCTCGTCTTGCCCCATTTTATAGTCAGCTTTAACTGACTCATTTATCAAATTGTGATCTGTCGCTCAGAACAGATGGACACGCTTTTGCTCAGTCACCTTTTGACTCAACCGCTGCAGCCATGCGCGCCTCTTTGCTCTGGTGGCTGGTGAAGTAACGCATCACCAGCACAAAGAAGAGCGGCACGAAGAAGATGGCCAGCACGGTGGCGCTGATCATCCCCCCCATCACGCCGGTACCGATGGCATTACGGCTGCTGGCACCGGCGCCGGAGCTGATCACCAGCGGCAGCACCCCGAGGATAAAGGCGAGCGAAGTCATCAGGATCGGGCGCAGACGCAGACGCGCCGCCTCCACCACCGCCTCACCCAGCCCCATCCCCTTGTCATAGAGCTCTTTGGCAAATTCCACGATCAGGATCGCGTTCTTCGCCGACAAGCCTATGGTGGTGAGCAGGCCCACCTGGAAGTAGACGTCGTTCTCCAGCCCGCGCAGGGTGGCAGCCAGAATAGCCCCCAGTACCCCGAGCGGCACCACCAGCATCACCGAGAAGGGGATGCTCCAGCTCTCGTAGAGGGCCGCCAGACAGAGGAACACCACCAGCAAGGAGATGGCGTAGAGCGCGGGCGCCTGCGAGCCGGCCTGCCGCTCCTGGAAGGAGAGCCCGGTCCACTCGATGCCCACCCCTTCCGGCAGCTTCTTCACCATCTGCTCGATGGCGGCCATCGCATCACCGGTACTCTTGCCCGGTGCAGCTTCCCCGACGATCTCCATCGCCGGCACGCCGTTGTAACGCTCCAGCCGCGGCGAGCCGAAGCTCCACTCGGTGCTGGCAAACGCGGAGAAGGGCACCATCTGACCGGCGCTGTTGCGCACATACCAGAGCTTCAGATCTTCCGGGTTCATCCGGAAGGGAGCATCCGCCTGCATATAGACCTTCTTGATCCGGCCACGGTCGATGAAGTCATTGACGTAGGCAGAACCCCAGGCGCTTGCCAGCGTGTTGTTGATCTCCGCAATGGAGAGCCCCTGCGCCAGCGCCTTTTCGTAGTCGATCTTGATATCGAGCTGCGGCGTATCTTCCATCCCGTTCGGGCGCACCCGCACCAGAGTCGGATCCTGCGCCGCCATGCCGAGCAGCTGGTTGCGCGCCGCCATCAGCTTCTCGTGGCCGATACCGCCGCGATCCTGCAGGAAGAAGTCAAAACCGGTCGCCGTCCCCAGCTCCGGGATGGGAGGCAGGTTGAAGGCGAAAACCTGCGCCTCCTTGATGCTGAACAGATAGCCCATGGCGCGGCCGATGATGGCATTGGCACTGCGATCCGGGCTCTTGCGCTCGCTCCAGTCTTTGAGTTTGATAAAGGCCATACCGCTGTTCTGACCGCTACCGGCGAAGCTGAAGCCCGCCACCGTCAGTACGGAATCGACGTTATCCTTCTCGTTTTTCAGGAAGTAGTCGCGCATGTCCGCCAGCACCACCTCGGTGCGCTGCTTGGTCGCCCCCACCGGCAGTTGCACCATGGACATGATGACCCCCTGATCCTCCTCCGGCAGGAAAGAGGTGGGCATCCGCATAAAGAGCACCGCCAGCACCACCAGCATGGCACCGTAGATGAGGCTGTAGCGCACGCCCTGCTTGATCACCTTGCCCACCCCGCGCTGGTAGCGCTGGGTGCCGGCATCAAAGGCGCGGTTGAACCAGCCAAAGAAGCCGCGCTGGGCACCGAACTCGCCATGTTTCATCGGCTTGAGCAGGGTGGCACAGAGCGCCGGCGTCAGGATCAATGCCACCAGCACCGATAAGGTCATGGCCGAAACGATGGTCAACGAGAATTGGCGATAAATGGCACCGGTCGAGCCGCCGAAGAAAGCCATCGGCACGAATACGGCGGAGAGCACCAGGGCAATCCCCACCAGCGCGCCGGTGATCTGGGTCATCGACTTGCGGGTCGCCTCCAGCGGGGAGAGATCCTCCTCGCTCATCAGCCGCTCCACGTTCTCCACCACCACGATGGCGTCATCCACCAAGAGGCCGATGGCCAGCACCATGCCGAACATGGTGAGGGTGTTGATGGAGAAGCCGAACGCCGCCATCACCCCGAAGGTACCGAGCAGCACCACGGGCACCGCAATAGTCGGGATCAGGGTCGCCCGGAAGTTCTGCAGGAAAAGATACATAACGCAGAACACCAGGAAGATCGCCTCGATCAGGGTCTGCACCACCTCCTCGATGGAGATCTTCACGAACGGCGTGGTGTCGTAGGGGTAGACGATCTTCATGTTGGCCGGGAAGTACTCCGACAGCTCGTTCAGCTTGGCACGCACCTTCTCGGAGGTATCCAGCGCGTTGGCACCGGTCGCCAGCTTGATGGCTACCGCCGCGGTGGGCTGACCGTTATAGAGCGCCTCGGCGTCATAGCTCTCGCCAGCCAGCTCGACCCGGGCCACATCTTTCAGCCGCACCTTGGCGCCATCCTGAGTCACCCGCAGCAGGATATCGTTGAACTGCTCGACGGTGGAGAGACGGGTCTGGCCCATGATGGTGGCGGTGAACTGCTGATCGGCCACCGAGGGGGTACCCCCTAGTTTGCCAAACGCCACCTGGGCGTTTTGCGCTTTGATCGCCAGCTGCACATCACTCGGGGTCATCTGCACCCGGTTGAGCTTGTTGGGGTCGAGCCAGATCCGCATGGAGTACTGGCTGCCGAACAGGGTGATATCCCCTACCCCGTCCAGACGGCTCAGCGGCTCCTTGATGTTGGAGACCACATAGTCCGCCAGATCGTCGTTCTTCATGCTGCCATCGCTGGAGATGAAGGCGGCCACCATCAGGAAGCTGCTGGAGGTCTTCTGCACCCGAATGCCCTGTTGCTGCACTTCTTGCGGCAGCAGCGACATCGCCTGCTGCAGCTTGTTCTGCACTTGCACCTGGGCGATATCTGGATCAGTCCCCGGCTGGAAGGTCAGGGTCACTGACACCCGGCCGGCAGAGTCGGACTGGGAGGACATGTAGAGCAGGTGATCCAGCCCCGTCATGTTCTGTTCGATGATCTGAGTCACCGAATCCTCTACCGTCTTGGCAGACGCGCCCGGATAGCTGGCGGAGATGCTCACCGCCGGCGGCGCAATGCTCGGATACTGGGCGACCGGCAGCTTGATGATGGCCAGGCTGCCCGCCAGCATGATCACCAGCGCGATCACCCAGGCAAAAATGGGTCTGTCTATGAAAAATCGAGCCATGAAGCGACTACTCCATCCTACTTGTTGGCCGGGGTGGCGGCAGTTGCCGACGCCGCAGCCTGTTCAGCCGGATTGACCACGGCACCCGGACGCACTTTCTGCAACCCGGCCACGATCACCCGCTCGCCGGCATTGAGACCGGACTCAACCACCCAACTGGTGTCGACGATGCGGCCCAGCTGAACGTTGCGCAGGTCCACCTTGTTGTCAGCGGTCACTACCAGCACGGTGGCGCCACCATTAGGAGTGCGGGTTACCGCGGTTTGCGGCACCAGCAGCCCTTTGGCCCGCTCGCCCTCTTGCAGGGTGGCGCGCATGAACATGCCGGGCAACAGCAAGTGGGTGGGGTTGGGGACAATCACCCGCAGGGCCACCATGCCGGTGGTCTCATCCACGGTGACGTCGGAGAACTGCAGCGAGCCCTCTTCGCCATAGGTAGTGCCATCTTCCAGCTGGAAGCTCACCTTGGCCCCTTTATGTTCGTCCTGCACCACCTTGCCCTCGGCCACCAGTCGCTTGAGACGCAGCAGATCGGCGGTGGACTGGCGCACATCGACATACATGGGGTCGAGCTGCTGGATGACGGCGAGGCTGTCAGCCTGCTGGGCGGTTACCAGCGCCCCTTCGGTCACCGCGGAGGTGCCGATGCGGCCGCTGATGGGCGCCGTGATGCGGGTGTAACCCAGATTGATCTCGGCGGTGCGCAGGGCTGCCTTGCTCGCCATGATTTCAGCCTGCGCCTGCTTCCAGCTGGCGTCGGCATCGTCATAGTCCTGACGGCTGATGGAGTTGACCTTGAGCAGCTCCTGATAGCGCTTGGCCTTGAGGCGGGCGCTCTGCTCGTTGGCCTGCGCCTTGGCCAGATTGGCCTTGGCGCTGGCGACAGCAGCCTGATAGACAGCCGGATCGATCTGATAGAGCAGATCGCCAGCCTTCACATCGCTCCCCTCGGTAAAGAGGCGCTTGAGGATGATGCCACCCACCTGCGGGCGCACTTCGGCCACCCGCAACGGGGCGCTGCGGCCGGTCAGCTCACTGGTCAACTTGAGCGGAGCACTCTGCAGGGTCACCACGTCAACCGCAACGGGAGGCATGCCCCCCTGTCCCTGCGGCGCGCCCTTGTCGCCACAACCTGCCAGCAAGCCTGTTGCCAGCAGGGCAAGACCTACCGAACGAGCAAGAATATGTTTATGCATGAAACACCTGAGCCTTTGCCAGTCAATGAACAATCAGGGCCACGTGGGCCCTGTTGGTAAAAATCGGAAAGATGAGGCAATATACATACATTCATAAATGTATGTAAGTGACTTTTTTTGCTGATTAAGGGGCGCAGAAGCAGATGGCCAGACGGACCAAAGAGGAGGCACAGCAGACCCGCTGCACCATCATGAAGACGGCGCTGGATCTCTTCTGCAGCCAGGGGCTGGCCAAGACCAGCCTGACCGACATCGCCAGAGCCGCTGACCTGACGCGCGGGGCCATCTACTGGCACTTCAAAAACAAGGAGGAGCTCTTCTTCTCCCTCTGGGAAGAGCTCTGCCAACCCCTCGCCCATCAGCTCGACGCCTGCGTCAATGAAGAGGAGCCCGACCCCCTCGGCAAGCTGCGCGACTTCCTCAAAGAGGTGCTAACCCGCATCACCCGGGATCAGGCCCACCAGCAGATGTTCACCATCCTGTTCAATCTGGAATCACTGGAGGGGGAAGCCATCTCCCTGCGCGAACATATCCGCAGCCAGTCCAGCAACTTCTTTCGGGATCTGGAGACCACCCTCACCAACGCCATCCGGCGCGGACAGCTGCCCGCCAATCTGGATCTGCGGCGAGCCTCCACCCTGCTCCACTGTACCCTCGATGGCTACATCATCAACTGGCTCCACTTTCCGGAGCGGATCGATCTGGCCGCCGAGTCGGAGTACCTGCTCGACTGCATGTTCACCATGCTGACCCAACCCCGCAATCCGGCGGTTCGTTCCTAGTGTTCCCCCTCTGCGCCAACTTGCGGGCCACTTTGCCAGCGCAGCCCCCGATTTGCTAAGGTAGCGCCCCCTGCAGCCGCTTCGGCCCGAGACCATCGCTGTGACATCCACTGACGCCATCACCCAAGATACCGCCCATTCCGCCAGCCCGACTCCGGCGCACACCGCCTTTACGGCCCGGCTGGCCGCTGGCGCCCACCTGCTCAACCTTGACTGCGACGACGGGGTGGACCTCTGCTGGTTGCGGGATGGTGGTTTTCGGGTCACCGCCTGCGAGCCCGAGCTGGCGCTGGCCCGCAGCGCATCGCGCCGCTCGGGTCAGGCGGTGCGGGTTTGCCCCATCGCGGGGATGCGCAGCGTGCTCCCCTATGACGGCATCTGGCTCAGCCGTCCCGCCGACCTTGCCGGGCAGAAAACAACTGACACCCTGCGCCATCTCGCTACCCTGCTCAAACCGGGTGCGCCGCTGGCGTTGCCGGTTGCAACCGATCGCGCGGCAGCCATGACTCAACTGGCCGAGCGACTCAAAGAGGATGAGATCCCGCTGGCGATCTGCGCGGAGCAGCCCGCCCAATCCGCGGCGGCGTCGAGTTATCTGCTGCTGACCCGCACGTTCGCTTGATTGGCGGCGGCGGTTAACCCCTTAACGGCGCTCGCTTTTATCCCTAGCAGGCTCTAACCCCGAGGCCCCGCACGCCCTCTGTCAGCCCACCATGTTCGATACACCATGCCGCATCTTGCGCGTTTAAATATCGGCGTTTTCCGGTCGGGAAAAATAGCCGTTAACAATATTTAACTCGGCATTAACCCATTCAAGACAGACATAATGCGGATTCTGTGTTAGAAAGTGTGATTAATATCAAAATTTAATAACAAATCTGACAATACAACCAACACCGGATTTCCTTATGAAACTTGTCCTCAAACTCATTGCTGGCATCCTTGCCGGTCTCTTGCTCGGTCTCTACGCCCCTGAGTGGGTGGCGCGCGTGCTGTTTACGGCCAAGACAGTCATAGGTCAGCTCATTACCTTCACCATTCCGCTCATCATCCTCTTCTTCATCATGAGCGGTATCGCCAGCCTGCCGAAGAACTCTGGCAAGCTGCTGGGCAAAACCGTGGCCCTCTCCTACTGCTCCACCATTCTGGCGGGCCTGTTCGCCTTTACCGTGGCGAGCCACCTGATCCCGCAGCTGACTACAGCCGCCGAACCCACTACCGCCGAGGCGGTCAAGCTCGCCTCCTACGTCAATCTGGAGATCCCGCCGCTGTTTGGCGTGATGTCCGCGCTGGCCGCCGCCTTCGTGTTCGGTATCGGCATCAGCGCCACCCAGGCCACCGATCTGCGTCGGGTCGCCGATCAGGGCCGTGACATCATCGACCGCCTGCTGGCCAAGGTGATCATTCCGCTGCTGCCGTTCTACATCGCCGGTGTCTTTGTCGAGATGACGGTGGAAGGCACCGTGTTCGCCACCCTGAAAACCTTCGGCGTGGTGCTGGTGATGGCGATCCTGATGCACTGGGTATGGCTCTCCGTATTGTTCGTCGGTACCGGTCTGGCCCTTGGCCGTTCACCGGCCCAGCTTATCAAGAACATGCTGCCAGCCTATTTCACCGCGCTGGGTACCATGTCGAGCGCCGCCACCATTCCGGTTGCCCTGCAGTCGAGCAAAAACAACGGCGTGAGCGACGGCATCGCCAACTTCACCGTGCCGCTGTGCGCCACCATTCACCTCTGCGGCTCCACCATTACCCTGGTGACCTGCGCCACCGCAGTGATGTTCCTCTCCGAGCATCTGGCCATTCCGGGCATCGACACCATGCTGCCCTTCATCATGATGCTGGGTGTCATCATGATCGCCGCCCCGGGGGCTCCGGGTGGTGGCGTCATGTCGGCACTGGGTCTGCTCACCTCCATGCTCGGTTTCGGTGAAGCCTCCATCGCCCTGATGATCGCCCTCTATCTGGCGCAGGACAGCTTCGGCACCGCCTGCAACGTCACCGGTGACGGCGTGATCGCCCTGTGGGCCGATCGCTTTGCCAATGGCAGCGAGAGCGCTGCCCCCGTAGCCGAGGCTGAACAGGCGTAAGCTCGCCGGGATGGCCCGACCATCCTCTGCAAAAACCACAGGCCCGAACCTCTGTTCGGGCCTGTGTCGTTTCTGCCTTAACCCATCTGACCAGAGCCAGTCAGGCAGCATCAGCGCAAGCCGGCACCCCACACCATCAAATCGGCATCATGGGGCCACCCGCTGCACTCGTCAGATTGTTACTTTAGCGAAACAGTTGCCAAGTAGACTGTTGCGCCCAAGATAACAATCAAGCGCATCAACCGCCGCCGGGCCATACTTGCTGCCAGCATCACAGCCGCCCGATCACCACGCTGGCGGCCGCCATCACCGCAGGAGAAGAGATCATGTCCATCTGGTTATTGAGTCTGCTCGCCTCGTTTGTGCTGATCCTCGCCATGACCACCCTCATCTGGTGGCGCCAGTATCGGCTGGCCCAGCAGCGACCGGACAAGCAGATCCGCCCCTGCGGCTGCTCGGGTGCCAGCGCTGACCACCTCGACCAGTCAAACGAGTCGCCGCGCAAACCATAAGGGGCTGCGGGCGACGAGCCACAAAACCGCGGCCATCAAATCTGACAAATGCAAAGGGGACGCTCGCTGGCGTCCCCTTCTCTTGCTCTGCATCGTTGACCCTCTTGCTTGCCCCTTGTCCCCCTTGCGCTGGCTTTGCCGCCCCCATCTCACTCAGCCGGTTTCGCCTCGTCCGTCTCCGGTGTAGTGGCCGGATCCTGATACTGCTGATAGATGGCATAAAACTCGGCCTTGTTGCGCAGGGCCGCGGCGACACAGGCGGGATCGAACTGGCTGCCGGCATGCTCCTCCAGATAGGCAAAGGCCGTCTCGAACGGCCAGGGCTGCTTGTAGGGGCGCTCGCTGGTCAGGGCATCAAACACATCGGCCACCGCCACGATGCGCGCCGCCAGCGGGATCTCCTCCCCCGCCAGCCCCAGCGGATAGCCGGTGCCGTCGAAGCGCTCGTGATGGCTGGCGATGATATTGGTCAGCATGTCGGTGTGGTGAATGCCGTCGAGGCCAAACTCGCTGATCATCAGGTTGATCATCTCCCGCCCCTTGCCGGGGTGGCACTTCATGATCTCGAACTCTTCCGGGGTCAGCTTGCCCGGCTTGAGCAGGATGCCGTCCGGCACCGCAATCTTGCCGATGTCGTGCAGCCCGGAGAAGAGATAGACAAACTCCACCTCCTCATCGCTGAGGCCAGTAACAGGGGCCAGGGTTCTGGCGATCAGCCGGGAGTAGGCCGACATCCGGTGCAGATGGTTGGCGGTCTCCTCATCCCGATAGCGGCTGAACTCCCGCGCCGTGGTCAGCGCCCCGCCAAGGGTCTGAATGGAGAAAAACTCGACGGCGATGATGGCCGAGAGCATCTGGGCATAGGCTGACAGCTCGCTTCTGATCGGCTCGTTGAAATAGTCCGGCTCCATGGCATCGCAAAACAGAAAGCCAAACAACTTGCTGTTGAACAGCAGCGGCTCGGTATAGCTGGAGGCATAGCCCGCCTCCAGCAGCTTGCGGCTGTGCTCCGACACAGAGTCACGCAGAACATCGAGATTGCCGAGCACGCGGGCGTGGTGGTGCTCCGCCAGATAACGCAGGGAGGGGACATCGCTCAGCTTCACCTCGTACTGCACCAGCGGAGAGTGGCCTTCGGTGCTGTGGGCAAAGGTCTTGAGCTGATCGGTATGAGGGTCGTAGATTGCGATGGCCACCCGGCTCAGCTTGTCAAAACGCTCCCTGAGGGTGGCGTGTACGCTCTGCATCCTTTCGCCAAATGAACTCTCCATCACCTTCTCCACCGGATCTCCGTGATGGGATTATAGTGACTCCCTCTGTCCCCCTCACCTCTGTTGACATGAAAATCAACAAAGCGGGATCCCGATAACAACCCCGCTCTGCGGAGGCGATAGCCCCATTGATGGCAGGCCTTTGGCGGCGATTCGCGCCGCCCAATCCTGCCCACTCGGAGATATTGTTCGGTTCTCCCGGCTCCGCTGTATAGTTTTTGGTTAGCCATTTAGGTAAAATCCGCGCCCTTAAAGAGAAGCCACCTAAGAGTGATTGAGCGATGTCCAACACAAAACAGGCCCCCAAAGTAGGATTCGTCTCCCTGGGTTGCCCGAAAAACCTGGTCGATTCCGAGCGCATCCTGACCCAGCTGCGTACCGAAGGGTACGACGTGGTGCCCAGCTATGACGATGCCGAGCTGGTTGTCGTCAACACCTGTGGCTTTATCGACAGTGCGGTGCAGGAGTCGCTCGAAGCGATCGGCGAAGCGCTGGCCGAGAACGGCAAGGTGATCGTCACCGGCTGCCTTGGCGCCAAAGAGAATCAGATCCGCGAGATCCACCCCAAGGTGCTCGAGATCACCGGCCCCCACGCCTATGAAGAGGTACTGGGTCACGTCCACAAATATGTGGAGAAGCCGCAGCACAACCCCTTCACCAGTCTGGTACCGGCCCACGGCGTCAAGCTGACCCCGCGCCACTACGCCTATCTGAAGATTTCCGAAGGGTGCAACCACCGCTGCACCTTCTGCATCATCCCCTCCATGCGCGGGGATCTGGTGAGCCGCCCCATCGGCGACGTGCTGGCCGAAGCCAAGCGCCTGAAAGAGGCCGGCGTGAAGGAGCTGCTGGTGATCTCCCAGGACACCTCCGCCTACGGCGTCGATGTGAAGCATCGCACCGGTTTCTACGACGGCATGCCGGTCAAGACCAGCATGGTCGCCCTGTGCGAAGAGCTGGCCAAGCTCGATATCTGGGTACGTCTGCACTACGTCTACCCCTACCCGCACGTGGATGACGTCATCCCGCTGATGCGCGATGGCAAGATCCTGCCCTACCTCGACATCCCGCTGCAGCACGCCAGCCCGCGCATTCTCAAACTGATGAAGCGCCCGGGTTCGGTCGAGCGTACGCTGGAGCGGATCCAGAAGTGGCGCGAGATCTGCCCGCAGATCACCCTGCGCTCCACCTTTATCGTCGGCTTCCCGGGCGAGACCGAGGAAGATTTCCAGATGCTGCTCGACTTCATCGACAAGGCGGAGCTGGATCGGGTCGGCTGCTTCAAATACAGCCCGGTCGAAGGGGCGCTGGCCAACGAGCTGCCGGATCCGGTACCGGAAGAGGTACAGGAAGAGCGCTTCCAGCGTTTTATGGAGCTGCAACAGCAGGTCTCCATCCGCAAGCTGGCCCGTAAAGTGGGTCAGGAGATGACCGTTATCATCGACGAAGTGGACGAAGAGGGTGCCACTGGCCGCTCCTTCGCCGATGCACCGGAGATCGATGGTCTGGTCTACCTCAACGGCGAAACCGGCCTCAAGCCGGGCGACATGGTCAAGGTGCGGATCGACGAATCCGACGAATATGACCTGTGGGCCAGCCTGATTGGCTAACCCTGCCATGGGTAAACACACCGCGCGTTGAGCCGATAGCGTTCAACGTAACTAAACAAAAAGCGCCTGATGGCGCTTTTTGTTTAACAACTACTGGCGATAAACCCCTAGCCGAGGTCGTGCAGCGCCTTGCCAAGGGGCGGGGTGAGTCGCAAATCAGAGAAGCGCACCGCCAGCCCCTGCCGCTCCGGGGTGCAGCACATCACCCCGATAAAGCAGCGCTCGCTTGGCGGGAACGGGGCGAGGCGCAGCAGCGGCCACACCTTGCCATCGGTGGAGTATTGCAGGCGCAGACAGTCCGCCAGCCGGGTCAGCCGCAGCCAGAAGCGGCGCGGGTTGCCGCTGAAAATACCGGTGGCCCAGTCAGAGCGCGGATTGGTCAACACGCTGCCGATCATCGGCTGATCGTCGTTGTACTCGATGCCGGCCTTGAGCCAGTGCGCGTCGTCTTGCAGCAGCATCAGCCCCGCCTGATCGTAGAGGGTGGTGAACTCCCCCTCGACGCAGACCTGAAAGGTAAACTCACCCGCCACCTCGCAGCCATAGACATGGCCGCTGTGGCGCTCGAAGCCATACCAGGTGCTGCGCCAAAAATCGGTCTGCTGGTCTGTCACCACCAGCAAACCGCCCTCGGTCTTGTGCCACCGGGCCGGTTCATTGAGCCAGCGCCACAGCGTCCCTTCCATCATCTCGTTCAACTCCTGTTGTCTCGCCAACTTTGCCTCCAGCGGCCCGCTTACTTGCCCTGCTTGAAGAGGATGGCGGTAAAGTGGCTCTCTTTGGTGCGCGGGAAGTAGCGATCCTTGTAGCACTGCTTCTCACTGCTCTCGCAATGTACCCCGTTGCTCAGGGTGTAGCTGCCAGGGTCGGCCCCCTGCAGGTTCTTCTGCAAACGGCTGGCCGCCTGCTCCCCGAGATGGGCGCGTGTCAGGCCAATCGAGATCCCCTGCGGGTCGGCGCAATAGCCGCCTTTCTTGTCGCACACCACCTTGGCGGCGGGAGAGAAAACGGCCGGAGCCGCGTGAACGCCCCCGATTAGCAGCAGCGCCACCAGCGCAGCCGAGCGTTTGAACATGGTGTTACCTTGATAAACCTTGAAAATCAGGGCGTTAATTTATCACTCCGCTTCCGTGATGGCCAATTGCCAGCCACCCTATCAGCCGGTTGCTGCGCAAAGCCCACATAGAGGCTTGGTGCCAACCGGGCCGCCACCGCAGCGGGGCTGGCTTATCGGGAGGCGAACATGTGTAATAGCCGCCTCTACACGTCAGTCAAAGAGTCCGCCATGCAACTCAAACCCCTTCTCAAGGGGCGCTTTCAGCCCCACTGGCAGGCCAGCCATGATCTCATTGAACAGGTGGTCATCTCCTGCATCACGGAGCGGCGCCTGATCCCCGAGGGGGAGCCCCTGATGCGTCAGGGGGAGCTATTGCGGGATCTGGTGCTGGTGCCAAGCGGCCGCATCGCCATGGGCCACACCGCCATGAATGGCCGCCGCTTTCAGCTCGGCACCCTGGAGTGCGACAACCAGCTCTTTGGCGAGATGGAGTTCTTCACCGGCTACCGCTGCCAGCTCGACATCATCGCCGAGGAGCCGCTGGAAGTGGCCCGCATCGACGGCGAGCAGCTAGAACAGGCTCTGGTCGCCCACCCCAAGGTGGCGCTCTTCTTTGCCACCGCCATCGCCATCGACTATCAGGACACGGTGGATATTTTCACCTGCCGCATGCTCTACCCCATCAGCTACAACATCGCCCTCGACCTCTATCACAGCCACTGCCACGACAATCCGGTGAGCGGCTTTCGCAAAGGGTATCAGGAGGCGGAACGCTTCGGCACGACCGACCGGGTCTACCGGCGAGCAGTGAAGGAGCTGATGGATAAAGGATTGGTGGAGCGCGGCGAGGAGGGGCTGCAGATCCGCGATCTGGCGGAGCTCAAGGCCTTTCTGGAGCAGCCATAAGTCGCAGGCATCAGTTGCCGGTTAAAGACAAAAAAGAGGGGCGGTCGATACCGCCCCTCTTGCTGTTTACTCTCCCGCTCAGGCGAGACAGGGCTGGGGTCGGGCCATGCGCAGCGACGCCACCAGCATGGCGAGGATCACGCCGTAGATAAGCGGGATGGCGTACATCACCGCCTGCAGACCGACCACCTGCTCCAGCAGGGCGCTGATGGCCGGGCTGAACATGGCCCCCGCGCTGCCGCTGATGAGGATGTAGGAGACGTTCTTGCTCGATGCCTGGCGCACAAACGACACCCCGTAGGCGATAAAGGCGTTGTAGAGCGCCGCGCAGACAAAGCCGTAGCCGTAGGTGAGGTATGGCAGCTGGCTCAGGTTGTCGGTGGTGACGATGAGCGCCGTCATCCCCATCGCCAGGGTGATGATCACCAAGAGGAAGGTGCGGATCGCAATGCGGGTCACGATGGCGGTGGAGACCAGCGCGCCGAGCAGGGCCGCCGTCCAGTATTGGGTGATGATGTTGCCCGCCTCCTCGAAGGGGATACCGAACTTGTTCTTCACGAACATGGGCGCCCAGGTGAGGAAGGTGTAGAGCGCCAGCATGCCGAGAAAAAGCCCCAGCCCGCCGCTGATGATGCCGAGGTTCCACTCCGAGTGCTCGTTGCCGGCGCTCTCGCCGCCCGCCTCGCAGCTGCGGAAGTTGGTCAGCACCGCCACCAGCATGGTCGCCAGCGCCACCACGCCCACCGCCAGATAGCTCCAGCTCCACGCCATGGCGTGAGTCAGGGTGTAGGTAGTGATAAGCGGGAAGACCACCCCGGCCACGTTGAAGGTGGCATCCTGCACCACCAGCATGGTGCTCTGCATCCGCGCCTGCCAGACGCTCACCACCAGGGTCCCCGCAATGCAGAGCCCCACCCCGCCACACAGGCCGATCACCGTCATGGCCGCCATCACCACATAGAGCGAGCCGGTCAGATGGAGCGAAGCCGCCGCCAGCGCGATCAGGCCGTAGCAGATCAGTGTCATCCGCTTGAGGCCCACCTTCTCGATGAGGAAGAAGGCGGCAATGGTGCCCGCCAGCGCCCCGCCGTTGAGCAGGGAGAAGATGGAGGCCACCTGATTGACGTCGGCGCCGAACTTGGCGGCGATGGGGTCGATCAGCATGCCGAACTGGGTCGCAAAACCGGCCATCACGAAGTTGGCCAGGAAGCTGATGGCAGTGAGGGAGAGCTTATTGTTCATATTGGATCTCTCTTGGGGTCAGGGTGCGTGCAGGGTTGGTCGGGGCCGCGGCGCTTACAGCGCGGTGTGCAGCGCCAACTCGATCATCTGGTTGAAGGAGAGCTGCCGCTCCTCGGCAGTGGTCTCTTCACCGGTCAGGCAGTGGTCGGAGACAGTCAGGATGGCGAGCGCCTCGATCCCCTGCTGATGGGCCAGCCCGTAGAGACCGGCTACCTCCATGTCGATGCCGAGCACGCCGAACTTCTCCAGCGCCGGAATGAGGTTTTCGTCCGGATCGTAATAGAGATCGCCGGTGAAGATATTGCCCACCTTGACCGGAATCGCCTTCTCCTGCGCCTTGGTAAAGGCCTTGTGCAGCAGGGCGAAGTCGGCCGAGGTGGCCATCTGGTAACCGGCGCTGCGCTTGGCGTTGGTCGGGGAGTCGGTGCCCGCCGCCTGCGCCAGAATAACGTCACGCATCTGCACGTGGCGCTGGGTCGCCCCCAGACTGCCGATGCGGATGATCCGCTTGACCCCGAAGTCGTTCACCAGCTCGTGGGCATAGAGCACCATGGAGGGGATCCCCATGCCGTGGCCCATCACCGAGATACGCTGGCCATTGTAGTAGCCGGTGTAGCCCAGCATATTGCGCACATTGGTCACCTCGCGCGCATCGGTCAGAAAGGTCTCGGCGATATAACGGGCCCGCAGCGGGTCCCCCGGCATGATGACGGTCTCGGCGAAATCGCCCGGGTTGGCATTGATATGAGCGGTCATTGTTGTTGTGCTCCAGTTTGACTCGTGTGGATAAGGGCATCCTAGCCCCCGCCCCCTCGCCCCTTGCAGGACAAAAGTCCTGTTGCCCCGATCGAGATCCCAGTTCCGGCAACTTCTCCCAGGCCGCCCCCGCTTGCCCCCTGCGCCGCCGCTTGTTGGCTCTGGATCAGCCCTGCCCTTGCGGCAAGCGCCGTGTCACCCGCCCAGCGATAACGCCCCTGCGCCCCAAAAAGCGCGGGGGGCCTGATGGCCCCCCGCAAACACACCGGATGAGAAAATGCCTTACTTGGCAGCGCTATCCTTCACGCACTTCTGGACAAAGCTGTTCTTGGCCGCGCCAGCCAGCTTCTTGTCGGCTGCCGCCTTCTCGCACTTGGCCGCCGGATCCACCGCCGCGCCCGTCTTCACGCACTTCTGGATAAAGCTGTTCTTGGCCGCACCGGCCAGCTTCTTGTCAGCCGCCGCCTTCTCGCACTCGCCAGTTGCGGCGCCAGCGACATCTTTCACGCACTTGCCGACAAAGCTGGTCTTGGCGGCGCCGTTAAGCTTTTTGGCCGCGGCCTGCGCCTCGCACTGCAACTGGGCTGCGTCGTTGGCAAAGACCGGATTGGCCAGCAGCACGCTGCCGCAGAGCAGGCCGAACAGGATGGTACGCTTCATGGGTGATCTCCTCTCTATCTGGTGATGTGTTTGCATGGTCATATTTGCATGACGATGTGTTGCAAATGGCTGTGATTGCAACAGCTGATTGTTGCCGCAGATCCCCCGCCTCGCCAGCTTGGGAGACGGGGCACAGGGCAACCAGCGCCCGCACTATAGCGCCGATTGGCCATGCGGGATTGTCCCCGCAAGGCCTTCTCCAACAGCAAGCCCGCCCCCTACTTTCCCGCCACGCCCGCCAACCCCAATAGAATCAAGGGCCATGGGAATCCAGTGCCCGGTCAGTGCGATTTGTTGAGCAGGCGCAAAAAAGGCGATTTTTCTGATAGTTACGTCATTTTTTGACTGGCACGACCAGATTCGATTGGCTTAACATAGCCATCCGGTGCCTATTCATCTGCGATGGGCGACTGCCCTCGCTGGTTAATGGAGCATTTTGGAAGCTGTAATCCAAGGGCGGTAGCTTGGGTTTTGGTGGTGTTACGCCTTGCTCAGAAAGGTGGGTATCCCAGGTTTTCATGCCATGGTACATCTCAGACTTAAACCATACCACACCATAAATTATTTTATTTAAACCAATATATATTAGAAATTCTAGAGACCATTATTATATGAACACAGAAAGACCATTAGAACGTAAAGTAATCTGTTCAGTTGAGCGAGCATACTCAAATTCAGAGAGTGATGTAGGTAAGCTTAGAGCATACTATGAAATACTTCCTTCTAATGAAATAGTCCAAATAAATAGCATAGAGTTATTTTGTGAAACAGAAAGAGTTTTCGTTACAGGACAATTCACTGAGCTCAAGGAAAAATTTGGAGACAGGCTTTTTGAAGTAACATGCATACCATCTAGTTTCGAAGCCAGAGAAGGTGATTGTAAATATGTAACTAGATTTACTTCATGTACAGATATCAAAGGCTTAGTTTGTTGTCAGATTTATGATCATCCATTACCAAGTGTTGCCTCACCAGAGTTTATAACTAATAAAAAACCAGTTACTAAAAACATAGTACTTAGAAATGCCTCTAAATTGTATGGTCCCTTTGAGTACCTGTGTGATACAGATAACAATTTAGATAGTTATAAAATTCAAATAAAAGCGATATCAACCCCCCTAAACAACACACTACCGTTCCATATCGGTGAAATAAAAGCTGATGAGTGGAGCTCATACATATTCGAAAAACCAGGTTTACCAACACTATTAGGAAACATAAAGAAGTGTTTCGAGCATTCTGAATCAATCGATTATATAACTGACGATCAGATAATTTCTGTTTATGGTTCAAAAATCGCTCAAAACTCTGAAATAAGATCTTTCAACAAAGGTACTATCGCTCAGATTAGAAAGTCATTTGCAGCATCCGTTGAACAAAGAAAATACCCAGATAGATTTAGGCGTCTATTTGAAGCTTTAGATAACGCAAATAATTGGGAAGGGACAAGAAAGGAACTAATTGATAATTTCTTACTAACCCAATCAGGCCGAAATATACTAGAAGCATATATCGAAACAAATAAGGAAGTATTCTTTAAAGATGAAAAACAAGCTTTTCTTAAAAAGCTTGAATCCACTCACGTGCAACTTAAAAATGACATCCAAGAACTGACATCCAAAAAAGATAAAATTGAAGGGGAGATCCGAAAGTCATTGCGAGAGCGTGAGGAAATGGAGCTCAATGCAGAATCTACCTTATCAATTGATACATTATCTAAAAAACAAAAGGAAGTACTTGATAATGCGATTGCCGAGAAGAAATTAATATTAGATGGATTGTCAAATCAAGTAGAAAGTTTGCAAAGAAAACACTCTAGATTCAATACATTGGAGGCTATAGAGCAAGAAATTAAGGAGTTAGACCGCGACAAAGAGAGAGCTCAAGGTCGACTTAATGAAATGAACTCTCAGGTTGAAGATGTTGCGACAAAATTGAGAAGTTCAAATGAACAGCTTACTACACGACTATTAGAGTTGAAGCCACATGTTGATGCATTATCAGGTATTGCACCGAAACCTCAAGCCACACAGATAAGCTATCATGTCCCAGTGAAGGCATTGGCATTGAATACTCAGGATGATGACCTCAGGGAAGACCTAATAGATGGTGTGCTAGAGTCATTAAATTCGTTAGGGCGAAAAACAGATTATAACTCAGTAGCAAATATTTTAACCACCATTGCACAAACACAGTTTACGCTATTTTCTGGGAGACCAGGAACAGGTAAGACATCATTAGCAAAAATGCTTGGCGTGACTCTTGGTTTAAAGAATAGAATGCTGAATATTCCTGTTGCAAGGGGATGGACAAGTTCAAGGGATGTTCTTGGCTTTTATAACTCATTATCCTCTTCGTTTAACTCATCAGCTACTGGTCTCTATGAGTTCTTGACTCAATTGCATAGTGAAACAAAATCCACTGCCGAGGCAGCCCCTGCGATATGTTTATTAGATGAGTTTAACTTAAGCCAGCCAGAACATTATTTCAGTCCTTTTTTAGAAATGGCCGATCCGGAATCAAAAAGAATAATTACGACTGGTGATCAAACATCTCCATTCCTTGAAATCCCTAAATATCTGCGTTTCCTAGGAACGATTAACAATGACGAATCGGTACAGTCACTCACTCCAAGAATGTTAGATCGCTCAGCAATTATAAGTTTTGATGATTTTGAACTCGATTATGACATATCGCTAAGTCCGGTAAAAAGTTTAGATGATTTAGATGTAACTGCGATTTCAGGGAATAAATTCATTGAGATTTTCACGCCACGCTCACTTGAACTCCCTCAAGATATTGATCGCACCTTGAGATTAATAATTGATACTCTAAGGGAAGAAAAACCTGAATTTGGTCCATCAATTAGTGTTTCATTTAGAAAAATAAAGGCCATCAGAGCGTATCACAGTGTCACATCATCAATGTATATTGATAGTCGATTTGCGGCTCTTGATTACGCGGTATGTCAACATATCATCCCATTATTAAATGGATACGGCCAAAATTTTGGCAAGAGATTGATGCAGCTGTCTTATGTTATTCCTGATGAGATGGAATTAACTCATAAGATGCTTAAAAGAATCATCGACATTGGCAACCAAAATATGTTTACCTATGGCTTTAACATATGATTATTTGGAGAATGTTAGTTCTCAACAGTGATAGCCACGAGGAGAGCTTTGATCTCTTGGCCACGACTGAAGAGAGATATCAGCTTAAAGAAACTGATAGCATTCAGTTTCTAGTGACATTGAGTGATGAAAAGTTCAATGAAGTTGGAGAACCCATCGTACTTATTTCAGATATACCGGTGGAAATGGAGGTAATGCATCTTAAAGATAATGAGAGGACGTTCTCCTCGATAGCGCCTTTAGGAAACCATCTCTCTCGATATTTTTATAACTGCTTTGGTGAAAGTGAAATATGTTTATCCTTTAGCGAGGAACATAAAATTCACTCTGCATATACGGTTAACATTCTAGCTCGTGCCGATAACGCTCGGCTCGCAAATGAGATTTTATGCTATATAACTGATAATTTTGAGGATGCAGTTGCTGTATGTTTCTCAAGAAGCAAAATTTCTGGAGGGTATTCCAAGGACAACTCATTCCAGTTTAGTCGACTAGACATAATTGAAAAAGCATTAGCATATTTATCCGATACTCTCCCCATATTTATTCGTGAGCATAAATATTCTTGGCAACCTGAAATGCAGTTTTCAGAAAGGGGGCAACCGATTGGCCCAGACTCAGTATTCTGGGTCCTATCTAATTTGGACCGTCTCTCACCTGCCAGTACTGAACATGCAAACTTAATATATAATGGTAGAGGGTATAGCTTAGATATATTGCCTAAAGAAGGCATCACAAACAATCATGATGTTTTTGAAAATCGAGTAATCCATACGTTTTTACACGATGTAAAGTCTTTTTTGATTGAGTTAAAAGATAGTTTCAAAATATCAAATCCTCCACTGCATGATTTTTCAAACAATGACTTCGTTCGGTTTGACCACACCATGCAGAAATATGTTCAACTAGCACTTAAGCATAAGAGCATACAACTTGACGCTCTACTGATATCGGTCAATAGGATACAACGAACATTATCTAAATTTATCCCCGCAAAGATAATACCAGGCATACAACCTAAAATGACCTCGTACGTATCAAAGCATATTCATTATCGTACGGCATTTAACTTTATAGAGCAGTGTCATTCAGCGCCAGCTCCAACGTTTGAAGGGAAAAATGTTTTACTGGGACTTAAAAACCTGTCAATAGTATATGAAATATCTAGTCTCTTAATGCTCAACGAGCTCATAAAAAAATGTTTTACAGTCGAAACTATAGAACAATCATACCGCTCTTATTCAAAAGAAAAAGTATTTGGCGGCGTTCGAATAGAAAGACCATATGGAGAGGTTAATAACTATTTTCTATATCGTAGCGATGTTTATGACATTGAGATGCTGTATGAACCAAAAATATATCCTTACAGCGAATTAAGTAAAGCTGGAGACCTGGTTGACACTAGTGACACCAGGCCACACAAAATATACGGGGAGCATCATTTCTGCCCCGACTTCATAATTAAAATCAATTCAAAACGATGGAGAAAAGCCATTACTTTAGTTTTAGATGCCAAGTATAAAGATGCAGCCACCATTAAACGATATGATATAGATGAATTAACAAAGCAATACTTATTAAATATCCATCAGGTTAATGAAAAAGGTCGATTGGGGGTCTCTCCAATTCAGTTGCTTCTATTACTGTTTGCGCATGATCGCTCTGGGACTATTGTTAGAACCGTAGCTCCGCGCCATTGTTTGACAGGTACGCTACCAGTTCTTCCTCAAGCATGTGCTGTTTTGTTAAAACCAAGCAATATGTTATTGCTAGATCAACAATTTAGAGCATTAGTTGAAATTATGGGCCGCGAGTATATTTAAATGAAATATCTTTATACTGTTGATACTTTTTAATAACTAGGGAGTAATGGGCCACCGATACGAAATACCCTTCATCGGATGATAATAAAAATCCCCCGTTACCGGGGGATTTTTATTTCTATCGGTTATCTCAGCTCAGCTACTTACCCCACCAAGAACGCCCTTAACCGGGCTAACTCCGCAGACAAATTAACGGAAAGCAGCGGCAGCTCGGCATGCTTGGCGAGCGGGCCGGGCAGCGGCACGTCGAGACTTAGGATCTCGTCCACCGACTCCTTGAACTTGGCAGGATGAGCGGTGCAGAGGAACACGCCGACTTCATCCTCGGCCAGCTGTTCCCCCAACAGATCCCAGGCAATGGCGCCGTGGGGTTCGCACAGGTAATCCAGCTGGTGCAGCCGTTTCAGCGCATCTCGAGTCTGAGCATCGTCACGCATGCCAGAACCCAGGGTCTCCAGCGCCCAGCCCTTGCGACGGCACAGCTCCTCTACTCGCGGCCAGTTGTTGGGGCGGCTGACATCCATGGCGTTCGACAGGGTGGCCACTGTCTGGTGTGGCTCCCACTGACCGGTTTTCAGGTAACGCGGCACGGTGTCGTTGGCGTTGGTTGCGGCGATAAAGCGCTTCACCGGCAGCCCCAGCGCCTTGGCGATAAGGCCCGCAGTGAGGTTGCCAAAGTTGCCGGACGGCACGCTGATCACCGCCTTGGCGCGATCGGCCTTGGGCAGCTGGGCGACCGCTTCGAAGTAGTAGCAAACCTGCGCCAGCAGACGGCTGATATTGATCGAGTTGGCGGAGTTGAGGCCAATGGCCTTTTTCAGCGCCTCGTCGTCAAAGGCCTGTTTCACCAGCGCCTGACAGGCATCGAAGTCGCCATCGATGGCGATGGTGCGGATATTGCCGCCAAGGGTGCAAAAGAGCTTCTCCTGCAGCGGGCTGATCTTGCCCTTGGGATAGAGGATCACTACCTCGATCCCCTCCAGCCCGTAGAAGGCGTGGGCCACGGCGGCGCCGGTGTCGCCGGAGGTGGCGGTGAGGATGGTGATCTTGTCATTTGTTCTGAACGCCGCGAGGCACTGAGCCATAAAGCGGCCGCCGAAATCCTTGAACGCCAGGGTCGGGCCGTGGAACAGTTCGAGGGCATAAGTGCCATCCTTGAGTTTCACCAGCGGCGCCGGGAAGGTGAAGGCGGCATTGACAAGCTCGCTCACCTTGGCGGCGGGCACTTCGTCCCCCAACAGGTGGCTCAGGATGCGGGCAGAGCGTTCGGCCAGCGGCAGATCGAGCAGGGCATCCACATCGGCGAGCGGTTCGAGTTGTTCGGGGAAGAAGAGCCCCTGTTCGCGACCCAAGCCCTGACGCACCGCCTGCGCGAAGCTCACCTGTTCGCTGTTGTCCTTGATGTTGTAGAGATTCATAGCTCGCTTCCTGTTACCCGTGCCCCGGCCATGTCCAGTTTGCAGACCCGGGCAAATCCATCTTCGTTCTGCACGAAATGTGCTTCCATCCAATCCTTCATCCGCTCGGCCTGCGCCAGCTCCTTCATCACCACAAACACGGTGGGGCCGGAGCCGGAGATGCCGGTGGCCAGCGCCCCGTTCTGGGCCGCCTGCGCCCGCACCTCGGCAAAGCCTTCGATCAGCGCCGCGCGGTAGGGCTCGGCAATCACGTCTTTCAATACGCTCGCCGCCAGCGGCTCCTGCCCGGTGTAGCTGGCGTGGACAAAGGCAGCCAGGCGGCGGCCGTAGGTGAGGCAATCCTGACGGCGATATTGGGCCGGCAGAATGGCGCGGGCGGCGGCGGTGGAGACCACAGTGCCCGGGTAGCAGACCACCCAGTACCACTCGTCAAACACCGGAATGCCCTGGCTGATAACGCCCGCCTCCTCCACCACCAGCTGCATGCCACCCAGATAGCAGGGGGCGACGTTGTCGTAGTGAACGGAGCCGGAGATGCGCCCCTCCATCTCACCCATCAGCAGCAGCAGGGCGTGCTCGTCGAGCGGCTCGCCATGAAAGGCGTTGAGCCCTTCCAGCGCCGCCACCACGCTGCAGGCGCTGGAACCCAGACCAGAGCCAACCGGCAGGTTCTTCTCCAGCACCATTTCAAGCGGCTTGAGGCCAAGACCGCGCTTCTCCAGTGCCTCGCCATAGGCGACCCAGCAGTCATAGAGGATATTCTTTTTCGGATCGTCCGGCAGCTTGTGGGCGTAGCGGCCCACGGCGGAGAGGGCGAACGGCACGTCAGCCGCTTTTACCTGCACCCGATCGCCGAGCAGAGAGCCATCCACGGGGGCGAGCGCCGCCCCCAGTACATCGAAACCCACGCTCAGGTTGGCGCTGGAGGCGGGTGCATAGGCGACCACGCTACTGCTCTGGTACATGTCTGAACTCATGCTTATAGCTCCTGCTTCCAGTTCTGGGTGCGCAGCACATCGGCAAAAACGCCCGCCGCGGTCACTTCGGTACCGGCGCCATAACCGCGCAGCACCAGCGGGATCGGCTGGTAGTAGGTGGAGAAGAAGGCGAGCGCGTTCTCCCCGTCTTTGACCTTGAACAGCGGCTCGTCGGCACCGACCGCCTTGATGGCGACCTTGCACTTGCCACCCTCGATGGAACCTACATAGCGCAGCACCTTGCCTTCGCGCTGGGCCGCGGCGAACTGGTCGCGGAACCAGCCATCGGCCTCCGGCAGGCGGGCCATAAAAGACTCCACATCTTCGCTGGCATCACCCTCTTTTACAAAAGATGGCGGCAGCGCCTGCTCGACTTCGACATCGGAGAGCTCCAGCGCCATGCCGGCCTCGCGAGCCAAGATCAAGAGCTTGCGCGCCACATCCATGCCGTTGAGATCGTCGCGGGGATCCGGCTCGGTAAAGCCGTTG
>NZ_CAWMDN010000125.1:0-80062 GCF_963866575.1 Aeromonas sp. L_1B5_3 | reverse complement strand
CGCGGGAGCCTTTGTTGTTAGTGTGAAAACCGGTCAGAGCGGCAGGTCGTTGACCGTCATCACTCCTTTGTCCAGCTTCAGCTCGGCATTGAGCTTTTGCTGATCGGCCTGCAGATAACCCATGGCAGTCAACTGCTCCAGCATGGGTGCCAGCTGTGGCACCACCTTGCCCAGCTTGTCGCTGAGTGAGGCGTGGAGCTGGCCGCTCAGCGCCTGCATTCCCTCTTCACTGTTGAAGAGTTTGTCGAGCGAGGTGGAGGCAAGCTTCACATCCCCTTTCATCGCCACGGTTTCACCATTGAACTTGGCACTCAGATCCGTCAGCGCAAGGCCCGCTCCACGTGCCAGGATCTTGTCCAACGCTTGCTGGATCGCGGTATCTTCCACCCCTTTGCCGCTGGCTGCCTGCAACCCCTGATAACCTTCCAGATCCAATCCGTTAAGGTGCAGTTCCAGATTGCTGTCGGTCACCGCCAACGCATCGGTCTCGTTCTCCAGATTGAGCTGGGCCATCTTCATCCGGTAGCTGCTGGAGAGAGTCTGGGCATCGTCCCCCTTGAGCAGGGTTTCGGTGGTCATATCCTGCAGTGAAAACTTGACACTATCGGGTAGTTGCACGGTCAGCGCAGAGAGACTCATTTCACTCTGTGGAGAGAGCCAGACTCCGCTGATCTCGGCCAGATCGGCACTGCCCTTCATCTGGGCCAACACCAGATCCATCTTGCTCTGCTCTTCGTGAACCGTCATCCCCTGCCAGGTCATGGTGACATGGCCGCTCCCGTTCAGGTCACCGTGGAAATCCCCGGTGAGCGGCAGGAAGTGGAACTCGTCCAGCCCCTGTTTGATCTTGAACTCATCGGCCCAGAAACGACTGCTGTTACCCCGGGTCCAAAGACTGCTGACCGACTCAACACCGAGCTGCCACTGCTCCATGCCGAGCGCACTGAACACCGGTGCCAGCGACCCCTGTTTGGTATCGAGCAAAATGTTGCTCTTGATATACAGCGGCAGGATCTGACTCTTTACCACGAAATCCAACTCAAGGGGCTGCCCACCTTCGAGATCGCTATCGAGCATGGCCAAATCCTTGGGAGGGATGACCAGCTTTACCACCCCTTCACGGCTAAAGAGACTACTGTTGCTTGCCACCCATTGCAGCTCCAATCCAGTCTCTTTCTTCACTTTTTCAAATTGTTCCAGCTTCATGCGATCGAAGCTGTTGCCCGTGTACCAGCATGCAGCCAAACCACCACCTACCAGTGCCGCACCCACGGCCAGGGCCACTATTTTTTTCATATATCCATGTCTCTCCATGAGTTGTCGCTGCACTCTACGGGGCAAGCTCGGCACTAGGCAAGTCCGATCAGAGGCTCCGTCTGTAATCTTCTGTAACCGGCCATTACAACAAGGGACTGAAAAGGTAGAAGATATTCTCCATCACCCTCTTGTACCAGGGGCGAGCCTGCCAGCTGGCCAGCGTCATTGGCGTAGCTTCCGCCATGTAACCCTGCACCAGCTGGGTCATTTGAGCAACGAAGTGCGGGTTGTCTACCAGCAGGGTTACCTCGAAGTTGAGCCAGAGGCTGCGCCTGTCCAGATTGACCGTCCCCACCAGGGCAAAATCGTCGTCCACCAGCACGCTCTTGGTGTGGAGCAGACCGGCATCGTAGCGATAGATCTCCACTCCGGCCGCCAGCAGCTCCTCCATAAAGGCGTTGCAGGCATAGTTGGCCATGATGGAGTCGTTGCGAGCCGGCAGCACCAGCTGCACCTGTACTCCGCGCGCGGCCGCCGAACTGAGCGCCGCAGCCAGCGGATCATCCGGCACGAAATAGGGCGTGGTCAGCACCAGATGGCTACGCGCCTGATAGATGGCAAGCAGCAGGCTTTGCTGGATGCAGTCGCCACCGACGAAGGGGCCGGACGGAATAAGCTGGGCGCGATAGTTGGTCTGTGGCCACACTTCCGGCTCGTGCTGCAGGCTGTCGAGCAACCGCTCGCCAGTCTCAACTTCCCAGTCCCAGACAAAGATGGACCACATCAGCGGCACTATGGGCCCCTGCACCCGGATCATGATATCGACCCACTGGCCGACTCCGGCATCCTGCTTGAAGAAACGGGGATCCACCATGTTCATCGAGCCGGTATAACCGACCCGGTCATCGATCACCACCAGTTTGCGGTGCATTCGCAGATCCTGGCGCTGGAAGGGGATGCGCCAGGCACCGACCGGCAGTACCTCCACCAGCTTGACCCCCGCCTTGCGCAGCTTTTTCGGCCAGCCCGAGCGGAAGAAGTGCTTGCTCCCCACCGAATCCAGCAGCAAACGACAATCCACGCCGCGTTGGGCCACCTCCATCAGCGCTTCGCACACATCGTCGGCATCGCCGCCGGGGTGCCAGATGTAGAACTCCATATAGCAAGAGAGAGTCGACTTGCGGATATCCTGAGCAATCTCGCGCAATATTTGCTCGGGTCTGCTGAGCAGGGTCATCCGGTTGCCAGAGAGCATCGGCATGGCGAGCCGTCCCTGGATGAGGTCGTGCAGTGGCTGGGCCTTCTCCCCCACTTCGCAGCAGTGCTGGGGAAAGAGACGAGCCAGCTGGCGGATCCAGATGGCATAAGGGCGATACATGGCTTGCGCCCGCTCACCACGGCGCCGCCCCAGCTTGATCTCGCCAAACAGGACATAGAACCCGACCCCGGCAAAGGGGATGGCATAGATGAGGGCCAGCCAGGCCAGCGATACGCCGATGGGGCGCCGCTTCATCACCACCCGAATTGAAACACCGGTGACGATGACAGTGTGAAACAGCAGCAGTAACCAGCCGAGAAAACGGGAAAACAGCAGGTGGAGATCGTATTCGAGACCGTCGAGCAACGGGAACTCCTTCTAATCGACAAGGGGCGGTGGGCAGATCCCACACGGCAGGAATGGTATGCTGTAGGGCAAATCCATTCTATCAGGTCGCACGCATGATTCTGCAATCTATGCTGCTCAGCCTGGCCATGCTAGGCCAAGGCTCATATGACATCAATGAGCAACAGATAAACCAGTACCTGCAATCCCAGGTTCAAGTCGACAAACAGCTGGAGCTGCCCGGTATCATCAAGGCCCATGTGAAGCTTGAGCAGAGCGATGTACAACTCGGCCGCCAGCGTCCGGATACTGCCCGGGTCTACGGCAAGGGCAAGCTCAAGATAGCCCTGCCCGACAACACCGAATATGACGCTC
The DNA here is from genome assembly GCF_963866575.1 of Aeromonas sp. L_1B5_3. Lineage (NCBI taxonomy): Bacteria > Pseudomonadati > Pseudomonadota > Gammaproteobacteria > Aeromonadales > Aeromonadaceae > Aeromonas > Aeromonas sp. L_1B5_3. The sequence continues at coordinate 76,827 of NZ_CAWMDN010000125.1, read as the reverse complement.
GCCTGCAGATGACCTATGAAGCGAGACCCCGTTACGACAAGAGCCAGAGTGCCCTGTTTCTCGACAACATGAAACTGGTGGAGTACAAGCTGGAGCCGGAGGCGGCGGAGAAGAAGTTTGGTCTGATGCTCGGCATGCTGCTGCAAAGCATGGAAAAAAGGCTTGAGAGCCAGCCCGTCTACAAGCTCAATGACAAGGATCCGCAGCAGGCATGGCTCAAAGAGAATCTGCTGGGGCTGGAGCTGTCACCGGGCAAGATCCATCTGCTTACCAAAGAACGCTGACCCCCACGTTCAATTCGGGAGGGGCTGGGTGGTCTCCCGCACCAGCAGCTCCACCTGATATCCCTGTTGCTGTTGCCGCTCAAAAAGAGAGAAGAGAGAGCCTCGCAATCTGTGCAGTGGCAGATCGGCAAAACCGGCTTTGATGTAGAAGGGTTTCTCGAATGGCAAGGCCTGACACACCACCGGCTTGTCGTCGAGTCCGTCGCAGGCATGCTGCAGCAGGCGGGAACCCAGCCCGAGTGACTGATAGTGGGGCAGCAGACGAAAGCCACACAGATGGTAAAAATCCTCTTCGTCCCGCACCCTGACCGCTCCGACCAGCCAGTGAGCATCACGCACGACAAAGATCCGCTCGGCCAGATCCGGCACGTAGTGGGAGAAGGTCGTTTCGTAATAGTCCCTGATCAGAGAGAGGTCGGCGTCACAGTACTCTTCGAAGGTGAGTTCCATCGCCAGCGAGCTTGCCACAAACAAATCCTTTTGCAATCAATGAGTAGTGTCATGTGGTTGCTGCTAATCCGACCAGATGACGAGAGCAAGATAGCACGCCTTTCATTAACAAAAAAGTCGATATCCACAAGAGAGCCGCGAGAGCAGAAGCGCTCTGCTGCACGCCGTGATCCCGCTCACCTGCCGGCAACGCTCACCCTGTTTTCCCGCTTGTTCTGCCCCCCTCATGATGCTTTACTCAACACATGCATAGAGGAAGGAGTTTGCGGTTTGAAAGCATGGAAGCTGGCAGGCCATCTGTGGTTGATCCCCCTGGCAGGATGGTGCGAAGCGCCGCCTCCTGCCGAGGTGGTTTTTCTGTCGGCAGCCCCCGTTCCGCCTCTGCGCCTGCCGCTTGCAGCCCCCGAACCACAGGCACAGGCACAGGCACAGGCACAACAGGGGAACAAGCAGATCCATGTTTACAAGTCGGTGCAGAAGAACGGCGTGACCCGCTACTCCGACATGGTGCCGGAGCAGGGCAACTACGAACTGCTGCTCTTTAACGACTGCTTTGCCTGCGACCCGAAATCGGACGTCAACTGGCACACTACCGGGCTTTTTCTCTATGACTACGCCAGCACTATCAAGGCGGCGGCAGACACCTATCACGTAGAACCAGCCCTCATCCGGGCACTCATCCACGCCGAATCGGCCTTCAATCCGATGGCGATTTCTCGCAAAGGTGCCATGGGTCTTACTCAGCTGATGCCGGAAACGGCGCGGGAGCTGGGGGTTGGCAATGCCCTGCTGGCAGAGCAGAACATCTTCGGCGGGGTAAAATATCTGGCGGGATTGCTCAAGCAGTATGACGGCAACATAGCGCTGGCTACCGCAGCCTATAACGCGGGTGCTGGCGCCGTGCAAAAACATGGCGGCATCCCCCCCTACGCCGAAACTCGCGCCTATGTGGAGCGTGTCCAGCTGCTGCATCAGCGATACAAAGAGATGCTGCAGGCCAAAGGGCTATAGCCCTCAGGTTTTTCCCACCGCCAGAAAACAAAAAACACGCCCTTGGGCGTGTCGATACCACACTTTGTTTCGCGAACGATTACTTCTGCTCAGCCGCCACCAGGCGATAAGCCAGCGCACCCAGAATGGCACCGACGATCGGGGCAACCCAGAACAGCCACAACTGACCGATAGCCCAGTCACCGACAAACAGCGCAACACCGGCACTGCGGGCAGGGTTGACCGAGGTATTGGTCACCGGAATGCTCACCAGATGGATCAGGGTCAGGCACAGGCCGATGGCAACCGGAGCAAGCGCAGCTGGCGCACGGCTGTCGGTAGCGCCCATGATGACGAACAGGAAGAAGCCGGTCATCACAGCTTCGCACACCAGTGCTGCCATCATGCTGTAGCCGCCCGGAGAGTGCTCACCGTAGCCATTGGAGGCAAAGCCGGCGGAGAGATCAAAACCGGCCTGACCACTGGCAATCACATAGAGTACGGCAGCGGCGGCAATTGCCCCCAGCACCTGTGCCACTATGTAAGAGAGCACGCCGGAAGCAGGAAAACGACCGCCAGCCCACAGACCGATGGTGACTGCCGGGTTGAGATGGCAACCGGAGATATGGCCGATGGCATACGCCATGGTCAGCACGGTCAGGCCGAATGCCAGCGATACGCCCAAGAGGCCGATCCCCACATGGGGGAAGGCTGCAGCCAGCACGGCACTGCCACAACCTCCCAATACCAGCCAGAAGGTTCCCAAAAACTCTGCTGCTACAGGTTTCACACTATGTCTCCCGATAAGATGGATAAAAAGGCCCACAAAGGGGCCATGCGTTAACACGCGCAGCATTATGGGAGGAGCAATGGCCGATGCGAACCCGGTTACCAGCCTTCACAAAACGTGATCCAAGTCACAATTAGTTGATTAATAGAGATATTTATCAGTAGCTAGCCATAAAGAGGCTGTTGCCAACAAGGAGCCTCATGCGACAACTTGTGACTCCAAAGACCTGTTCTGTCTATTTGTTGATCAACAATTCAGGACCACACCAGCGGATCACTTGATCGGCGAAAATCGGCTGACCACCTGACCCTGATGCTCAATCCACTCCATGAACATGGCGACGGGGCGGGCATAGACGGCGCCATCCTGTTCCGACTGATAGATCACCAGCTGCTCGCCTGTCTCGGTATGGCTGGCCAGGGTCAGCACCTGATAGTAACCCCCCTTGAAATGACGATAGCGGCCGGGTGTGGGTGCATGCATGGGATACCTCTGCAGATGGAACAGGACGGGAAAGGAGAAATATGCGCTGGCCAGTGCCAGTTGTATCAGCTTTTTCTCGTCGGAAATGACGATGAAGAGGCTTTTTTACACAAGCCAATCGTGCCAGAGAGCGTGAAGATTTCAACACAGTAGAGTAGCTTTGTTAATCACTCCCCCATCTTTCACTGGTGAACCTTACCAAGCACAAACGATCGTGCTGAATTTAACCTTTTAATAACTCTGTTTTGGGGCTAAAAATCAGGAATTTCTACTAAAAAGAAGATTGTTCTAGCATTCAATTCTGTGAAGAATAGGGGAAAAGATATTTGATACTAAAAACCGCCTTTTTCGCCAACGCGTCCCTGTGGGGAAGGAATCACTGTCACCATGTTCACAATCGACAAGTCGCACAAGCTCGACGATGTCTGCTATGACATCCGCGGCCCGGTGCATAAAGAAGCTCGCCGTCTCGAAGACGAAGGCCACCGCATTCTCAAGCTCAACATCGGCAACCCGGCCCCATTCGGCTTTGATGCGCCGGAAGAGATCATCAAGGATGTGATCCTCAACATGCCCCAGAGCCAGGGCTACTGCGACTCCAAGGGGCTCTTCTCTGCCCGCAAGGCGGTGATGCAGTACTACCAGCAAAAAGGGATGCGCAAGGTCGACATCGACGACATCTACATCGGCAATGGCGCCAGCGAGCTGATCGTGATGGCGATGCAGGCGCTGCTCAACAACGGCGACGAGATGCTGGTGCCCTCCCCCGACTACCCGCTCTGGACCGCCGCCGTCACCCTCTCCGGTGGCCATGCGGTGCACTATCGCTGCGACGAAGGGGCTGACTGGTATCCGGATCTCGACGACATCCGCGCCCGCATCACCCCGCGCACCCGCGGCCTGGTGCTGATCAACCCCAACAACCCGACCGGCGCCGTCTACGGCAGCGAGTTCCTGCTGGAGGTGATCGAGATCGCCCGCCAGCACAACCTCATCATCTTCGCCGACGAGATCTACGACAAGATCCTCTACGACGATATCTCCCACACCAGCGTCTGCACCCTGTGTGACGATGTGATGGTGGTGACCTTCAACGGCCTCTCCAAGGCCTACCGCGCCTGCGGCTTCCGTCAAGGCTGGATGGTCATCACCGGCCCCAAAGGCCGTGCTCGCGGTTACATTGAAGGGCTGGAGATGCTGGCCTCCATGCGACTGTGTGCCAACGTGCCGATGCAGCACGCCATCCAGACAGCGCTTGGCGGCTACCAGAGCATCAACGAGCTGATCCTGCCGGGCGGTCGCCTGCGCAAGCAGCGGGACAAAGCGTGGGAACTCTTGAACGAGATCCCCGGGGTCTCCTGCGTCAAACCCAAGGGGGCGCTCTACATGTTCCCGCGCCTCGACCCCAAGGTGTATGACATCCGCGATGACCAGAAGATGGTGTTCGACCTGCTGCAGCAGGAGAAGCTGCTGCTGGTGCAAGGCACCGGCTTCAACTGGCCGGCGCCGGATCACTTCCGGCTGGTGTTCCTGCCCCGGGAAGAGGAGCTGGAGGATGCCATCGGCCGCCTCGCCCGTTTCCTCAAGGGCTACAAGCAGTAAGCAAGGCTCATGAAAAAGGCTCCCGCGGGAGCCTTTTTGTTGTCTGTCGTTTTCTATCCGCACCATCAGCCGTGCAGCAGGGCACCGGCCACCAGTACCGCCATGGTAATGAGAGCCACCCCGATGATAAAGGGCAGCACCCAACGCACGAAGCGATCGTAGGGGATCTTGGCGAGCGCCAGACCAGCCACCAGATGGGCAGCTGTGGGGGCAAACAGGTTGATCCAGCCGGAGGCGGACTGATAGGCCGTGATCACCAGATCCCGCGAGATGCCGGAGAAGTCAGCCAGCGGCCCCATCAGCGGCATGGAGACAGTCGCCAGCCCCGAGGTGGAGGGGATGAAGAAGCTCAGGATGATGTGCACCAGATAGGCCATCAGGATGAATACCGACGAGGAGAGTCCGCTCACCAGCCCCTCGGCCCAGTGCAAAATGGTGTCGATGATGACGCCATGCTCCATCACCACATAGATGCCGCGTGCCACCGCTACCACCAGCGCCACCCCGATGAGGTCTCGCGCCCCGTTGAGGAAGGTCGCCACATAGTTGGACTCCGGCATCCGGTTGATCAGCGCGATCAGGATGGAGGCGCTGAAGAACAGGGTGGAGAGCTCGTCAAACCACCAGCCAAAGGTGGGCAGCACATCGATCCCCAAATCCGACCAGGGAACCACCGCATAGATCATCAGCAGGAAGGTGCCGAAGAATACCAGCATGGTGAACTTCTGCTTGCCGGTGAAGGCGAGGTTGCCGCTCTTCATCTGGGAGAACTCGTCGTCATAGACAATGTCGGCCAGCACGGAGCGGGACTTGTCCTGCTGCACCTGCTTGGCGTAACGCATCACGAACCAGGAGGCGAAGATCACCAGCAGCAGCCACTGGATGACCCGCAGGCCAATCCCCTCACCGATGGGAATGCCGGCAAAACCGGAGGCGATGCCGGTAGCAAACGGGTTGACGGTGGAGGCGAGCACCCCGACCCCGGAACCGAGCAGGATAATCCCCGCCGCCACCATGCGATCAAACCCCGCCGCCATCATCACCGGCACGATCAGCGCCCAGAAGGCCACCGTCTCCTCCGCCATACCGAAGGTGGAGCCACCAAGAGCAAACAGGGCAATCAGCACAGGGATCAGCAGCCGCTCGCGCCCGGCAAAGCCGCGCACAATGGCTCCTACCCCGGCATCCAGTGCCCCGCTCTGCATGGTCACCGCGAGAAAACCACCGATGATAAGCACGAACAGCGCCACATCAGCGGCCTTGTGAAAGCCCTGAATGGGGGCCTTGAGCACATCGAATACCCCCTGCGGATGAGAGGGCAGCTCGGTGTAGCTGCCGGGCACCGGCAACAGACGCTCATCGCCGCTGTAGTCAGCCACGGCTGCTGCCGCTACCGGCTGCTGAGTCTTGGCCGTCACATAGTTGTATTTGCCCGCCGGCAGCACCCAGGTGAGGGCCGCCATCAGGGCGATGATGATGAAAAGCAGGGTATAGACAGTGGGGAGTTGGCGCTTTTTGGGCGCTTCATTTGGAGTGGTCATAGCTTCCGTACCTCGGCAATGCCGTCATGTGATCCGATCACCGCCAGACTAGCGGGTTTGATATGGGAAAAAGGTGATCGCTGATAATAAAATTCCGTAACTTAGCGGTATTTTTGCCAAAAAAACAGGGCCCCGCGGGGCCCCGTTTTCACTTGAGTCAGACTCAGAGCTCGACCACGTCGAATTTCACGTCCGGATTCACATCCGCATCGTAATCGACCTCGTCCAGACCGAAACCGAACAAGCGCAGGAACTCCTGCTTGTAGCCGGTGTAATCGGTCAGGTCGGAGAGGTTCTCGCTGGTGATGGATGGCCACAGATCGCGGCAGGTCTGCTGCACGTCTTCGCGCAGTTCCCAGTCATCCATGCGGATGCGGGCCTGATCGTCCAGCGCCATGTCGGACGCGTAGAGGCGGGTGCGCATCATGCGATCCACCTGCTCCATGCACCCCTCGTGAATACCCTTTTCCTTCATGATCTTGAAGGCCATGGAGATATAGAGCGGCATCACCGGAATAGCGGAAGAGGCCTGGGTCACCACGGATTTCAGCACGGCCACGTGAGCGGTGCCGCCCTTGGCAGCCAGATCGCCACGGATGGCGGCAGCGGCGCGGTCCAGATCTTCCTTGGCGCGACCCAGAGTGCCATGCCAGTAGATTGGCCAGGTCAGATCGGTACCGATGTAGGAGTAAGCCACGGACTTGGCGCCGTCAGCCAGCACGCCGGCATCGCGCAGGGCTGCCATCCACAACTCCCAATCCTGACCGCCCATGACGGTGATGGTGTTCTGGATCTCTTCCTCATTCGCCGGCTCAACGGTGGCGGTGATGATCTGATCCTTGTTGGTATCGATGGCGGTAGTGGTGTAGACCTCGCCGATCGGTTTCAGAGCGGAGCGCACCACTTCGCCGGTTTCCGGCATCTTGCGCACCGGAGAGGCCAGGGAGTAGACCACCAGATCAATCTGACCCAGATCCTGCTTGATGAGCTCGATCACCTTGGCGCGGCACTCGTTGGAGAAGGCATCACCATTGACGCTCTTGGCGTAGAGGCCTGCCTCTTTGGCAGCCTTGTCGAAGGCGGCGGAGTTATACCAGCCGGCGGTACCGGTCTTGGACTCGGTGCCCGCTTTTTCAAAGAAGACGCCGAGGGTGGCGGCGCCAGAGCCAAAGGCGGCAGCAATGCGGGAGGCCAGACCATAACCGGTGGAAGCGCCGATCACCAGCACCTTCTTGGGACCATTCTCGATGGCGCCCTTGGCTTTGGTGTAAGCAATCTGGCGACGAACATTGGCTTCACAGCCAACCGGGTGAGTGGTGGTGCAGATAAAGCCGCGAACCTTGGGTTTGATAATCATATGGGGTCTCGGATCCGTTTAATGGATGAAATCGGGGCATAAGATACCTCATCTTGCCGCGATAAGGTGCTCTGATGTGTTGAACGGCGACAAAAATCCACAAGCCCACGACAGAAATGAAAGAGAAATAGCCTCCCAGAGCTTTGGTTGCCCCACGGCACATTCGGGCACTTGCCAGAAGCCGCTTGCCCGCCCATGGCTGGCATATACTTGGACAACATCGTGGCGCTGGATGATTGGCCCAACAGGGCGGAGGTAACATGACCAGATGTTGGCAAAGATGCTTGTTGTGGACGGCTGTGGCACTGTTTGCAGCCAGTGAGGTATCAGCCAAACCGACGGTCGGCATGGTACTGAAATCGGTCCGCAACGAGTTTTTCATCGAGATGGCGAAAGGGGCAGAGACCTATGCTGCGGCCCACTCCGACGCTCTGACACTACAGCTAGAAGGCATCCAGCAGGAGGTGGATGTCACAGGTCAGGAGGCGATCATCCGCAAAATGATCGGCCAAAAAGTGGATGCCCTGGTGGTGGTACCGACCGATTCGGTCGCCATGCTGCCCGTTCTGATGGAGGCAATTCGTGCCGGCATTCTGGTCATCAACATGGACAACAAGCTAGATGACAGGGCACTGGTGCTGGAAGGGGTCAATGTCCCCTTCGTCGGCCCCAGCAACTTTGCCGGTGCGCGCAGTGTCGGCGAATATGTCGCCAAAAAACTCCCTGCGGGCAGTAAAGTCGGGCTGATAGAGGGCCCCCCCGGTGCCATCAACAGCCGGGCTCGCAGTGACGGATTCCGGGCTGCCCTGCGCGCTGCTGACATGGTTGTCGCCGGCGTGCGCAGCGGCTATTGGGACACAGCTCAGGGCAAGAGCGCCACTATCGATCTCCTCAAGGCAACCCCGGACGTCAAGGCGCTGCTCTGCGGTAACGACAATATGGCCATCGGTGCCGCCCAAGCCTTGGCTGAGCTGGGGCTCAAAGGCAAGGTGCTGATCGGTGGCTATGACAATATTCCGGGGATCCACCCCTATCTCAGCGATGGATCTGTGGTGGCAACCGCAGACCAGTATCCGGGCAAGCAGGCACAATATGCGCTCGACCTCGCCCTGAAAGCGCTGGCGCAGAAGATAACGCAAGCCGATCTGCCCGGCATAGTGCAAACCCCTGTGGAGCTGGTCACACATCCTTAGGAGGCTCGATGAAGGGGTGGTGGGTATTGCTGCTATTGTGGTGCCAACTTGCATCGGCCGGGCCAGTGCTAAACATCTATGCCGATGCCTACCCCCCTTTCATTCAGGTTACCGGAGAACAGCTGAGCGGCCCTTATGTCGATGTCTTTGCCCGCTTGGCCAAGCAGCAAGGGATAGAGATTAATTTGCAAGCCAAGCCCATGCGGCGCCTGCTCAAGATAGTGACCACCGAGCCAAACAGCTGCGGACTTGGGGTGCACTTCTCGGCCGAGAATGCAGAAACCCTGCGCTACGTTGCGCGCATAGCCCCCATCACCCTCGCAGTCTACGCCCGGCAAGAAACTATTCCGCCCCTGAGCAACATAGAGGCGCTGCGCAACTACCGGATTGGTGCCATCGATGTAGCTGAGCTGAGGGAGCTGCTTGATAACGCAGCGATCCGCTACGAGCTGCTACCCAAAGCCAGTCTTGGGATCGCCATGCTGCAAGCTGGGCGCTTCGACCTGCTGATTAGCGACGAGCTCCCCGAGCTGATCACCGCCCCAAGACATAAAAACAGGCTCCAGCGAGTGATGATCCTTGCCCGGGTGGAAAGGTGGCTAGCCTGCCATCCACAACTCCCGCCCGATACAGTGAAACGCCTGCGTGCATCGCTCTCCCTTGGAGTCTTTGGCGATACAATGGTCGATATCTGGCAAGGGTATGGTTTGAGCTCGGTATATGAGGGGGTCAGACGGGAGTGGATTGTTATTCCCTGACCACATCCCTATTCAACCTTCTCTCGCGGCCAACTTCAGCAACGTCGGTACAGGTTTCCTCGCCTGTTTTCGCTCTCTCCTACCTTTCACCTCGAGCGATCAATGGTGCCCCCGCTTGAGGCAGTCAGCAGGCTATCCGGGTGATCTTGCCCGCTTGCAGCTTGTAGAAGGCATCCTGCGGCAACTCCTGAGTCCAGATCGCTGCCTCATCGAGGTCGGCATAGACGCCACGCAGCATGGCGCCGAGCAGACCGTGGGAAATGACGATGGCGCGCTCGGCGACTGTCGGATCCAGCAGCCACTGCTGGGCGCGACGCTGAATGCTGAGGACACTCTCGGCCCCTGGGGCCTGCAGATACCAATCGCCCCTGCCGGTATCGAGTTCAGGGTGAGCCTGGCAGAGCTCGGGGATCCGGCACCCTTCCCACTCCCCCATGCCGAGCTCCATCAGCCGCTCATCCCAGATGATGCGATCGGCGGGCAAACCCAACTGCTCGCACACCAGCAGGGCGGTCTGACGGGCGCGCCCGAGCGGGCTGGCATAGACACTCCAGCGGGCGGGATCCGCCAACTCGTCGGCAAGCCGCAATCCCATGGCAATAGCTTGCGCTTCACCCTTCTCGGTCAGATCGGAGTTACAGCGTCCCTGCAGGCGCTGTTCGGCATTGAAAAGGGTCTGGCCATGGCGCAGCAGATAGATGATTCGTGACATGTGATTTCCAGCTGATTCAACGAGATGGGAACAAGGCGACAACCAGAGTGGTGCGGTAACGGCTTTCATTGCCCATGCAGGGTAACGCACAGCCAGCGTTACGGCCTGTGACTCTGGCAGTTGTCGCTTGTGCAGAATTTGGGGAGGCAGGTGTCATGCACCTACCCCTTCTTGATCTCCCGCAGGTAGCGGTAGATGGAGTGAACCGAGATGCCGAGCTGGCGCGCTGCGATCTGGGCACTGTCTTTAAGCTCGAAGATCCCCATGTCGTGCAACTGGTTAACGATAACCCGGGTCTTCTGGGAAGGGGGTACGGCTTCGTTACCGCGCACCTCGGCGCTGACAGTATCTATGGTGCTGTTGAGCGCTTCGTCGATGTTGCGGGCAAACACCTCGGGGGTAGCGTGGTTCTCGCTGGCATGCATGCACTCGGGCATCATGGCACGCAACACGGATTGCAGCGGGGCATCCATGTCGGTGTTGATGCAGAGCAGTCCGATCGCCTTGTGCTCCCCGTTGCGGATGACGGTAGTGAGCGAACGCAGGGTCTTGCCGGTCGCACATTTGGTCATGTAGGGGTTGGAGATATCCTGCCCACTCTTGAGCTTGATCATCGCCAGGTTGGTGATGGGGGCGCCGACACTGCGGCCGGTGATATGACCGTTGGCAATCTTGATGATCGAGGGGTTGCGCACATCCAGACTGTGGAGCAGCACCTCGGTGTGCTGACCATACATGGCGGCGATGCCATCCACGATGATCTCCATCGACTTGAGGATCTGGAAATCGTTCTGACTCAACTCTTGCAGCTTCACATTCGGACCTTCTTGCAAGGGCTGCTGCCGGGCGATGGACGCCGGGCAGCAGCCGACAGGGACACTCAGGCGGACATGATATCAATAATGGTGCTGTCTGTGGCAGACATGCCGTCCTTCACCATCTGACCCACGTTGCGAATGGTCTGATCCACGTTGTCGGAAACAATCCCCTGCCCCGACACCGAGTGGCTGTTAAGCGCCATCAGGAAGCCACGTACCGCCGCACCGGAGGAGGTGCTCACCTTCATGGCGCAGGAGGCTTTGGCTCCGTCACACACCATGCCGGCACTGTCGCTCAGCACGTTCTGGATGGCGAAGCAGGATTGCTCGAAGCTGCCACCAGCGAGATAGACCATGGCCATGGCGGCTGCCGCGCTGGTCACGGTATTGCCGCAGAAGGCCGACAGCGGCGGATAGTGGGACTTGATATAGATGGCGCCCAGATGGCTCATGATGAGGGCGCGAGCCAGCTGTTCTTCACTGGCGCCATAGCGCTCGGCAATCACCATCACCGGAATGGTGGCCGCGATGCCCTGGTTGCCGCTGCCAAAGTTGCTCATCGCCGGCAGGGTCGCCCCCCCCATGCGGGCATCGGAGGCAGCCGCCGTCATCATCACGATGCGGTTCATCACATCCTCGCCGATAAGGCCGGCATCGATGTTCTGCTGCATGGTACGACCAATCTCGAGACCATAGGGGTTGTTCATCCCCTCGGCAGAGAGCTTGCCGTTGAGTTCGGAGGCCTTGAGGATGAACCTGATCTGCTCGAACTCCACCTGGGTGGCGAACTCATAGATGGCAGCGATGCTGATATCCACGCCATCGCAGATGGCGCCGGTGGCCCCGCTCTGACTCTGATCGGCGGTGAAGGTCACCTCGCCATCGCGACGCTGCTCGACGATGCGGGTATGGCCGCCGCACAGGGTCACTTCGGCGCTGTGCTCTTCACCGTTTTCATCAGAGCCATAAACAGTCACGCGGCAGAAGATAAACTCGGGGGCCGCGGTGCGGCTGACCAGCACGCCACCGGCATCGATCAGGGCCTGGGCACGGGCCACCTGATCTGCGGTGATGGCGGCCAGCACCTCCAGTCCGCCATCGGCATTGCCACCGAGGGCGCCGGCTGCGGCGGCGATCGCCAGACCAATCTTGCCGGTACCCGGCACATAGACACCCATCGAGTTCTTGTAGAGATTATCCGACACCGCCACCTCGATACGACGCGGTGCGCAGCCCAGTTGCCGGGCGGCAACTGCGGCGGCATAAGCGGCGGCGATAGGCTCGGTACAGCCCAGCGCCGGTTTGACAACCTGTTGAATAATCTGCAGATACTGCTGCCACGCTTGTTTCATTGATTGAACCTTTCTCTATCCGTTAACGAGCGATATGGGCGATCGCTTCCACTTCAACCTTGACGCCCATCGGCAGATCCTTCACCGCGAAGCAGCTGCGCGCCGGACAATCTTTCTGGAAATAGGCTTTGTAAACCTCGTTAAACGCGGCAAAATCGCTGATCTCGGCGAGATAGCAGGTAGTCTTGAGGACTGTCTCCAGCGAGCCGCCGCCCGCCTCCAGCACCGCTTTCAGGTTTTCGAGTGCCTGACGACTCTGTGCCTCAATACCGCCGGCAACCACGCCGCCCTGCTGTTTGCACACCGGCAGCTGGCCGGAGGTAAAGATGAGGTCGCCATAGGCAGTGCCATGGCTGTAAGGTCCGATGGCGTCGGGAGCCGAGGCCGCAGTGATGATTTTTTTCATATTACCCACTCCGTAATTGCAATTATTTTTGCATTTATAGCTCTACTTTCGCTCAACATTATTTGCTTTTTAGTTTATCCATTCAACAAAAAGATAGAAAAATGGCGTAAAAAGGCATCTTTAGGTCTCATAGTAAACCGTGATCACCCTCCTGATTTGAATAAAAGAGAGCGCGGACGCATTGTTTGCAACGCATTCATTCAACTATATTTGCGCCGCTTTCCCACATCCCTACAAAAAAGAAGGTTTTAATGGACGCGCATAGTACTACACTCGCCAGCCCCGTGATGGGCACCCTGGAATGGAAAGAGGCGGTTCGCTTCGACAGCACCGACTGGGGCTGGATCATCATGAGCATCGGCATGGCCATCGGCGCGGGGATCGTGTTCCTGCCGGTACAGGTGGGTCTGATGGGCTTGTGGGTCTTTCTGCTCTCGGCGGTAATAGGCTATCCGGCCATGTATATGTTCCAGCGCCTCTTTATCAATACCCTGGCCACCTCACCCGAATGCAAGGATTACCCCAGCGTCATCACCGGCTACCTTGGCAAGAACTGGGGTGTGCTGCTCGGCGCCCTCTACTTCGTGATGCTGGTGATCTGGGTCTTTGTCTACTCCACCGCCATCACCAACGACAGCGCCTCCTTCCTGCAGAGCTTCGGCGTCACCGACGGCCTGCTCTCGGAAAATCCCCTCTACGGTCTGGTGCTGATTTGCGGTCTGGTGGCGCTGGCCTCGCGCGGCGAAAACCTGCTATTCAAGATCTCCACCTTTATGGTGCTGACCAAGATCAGCGTGGTGGCCGTGCTCGGCCTGATGATGGTAGACAAGTGGGATGCGGCCAACATCACCGCCATGCCCGCCGCCGGTGACTGGATGAAGGATGCCATCATCATGCTCCCCTTCACCCTCACCTCCATCCTCTTTATCCAGAGCCTGAGCCCCATGGTGATCTCCTACCGCTCGCGGGAGAAGTCGCTGGAGGTGGCCCGCTTCAAGGCGATGCGCGCCATGAATATCGCCTTCGGCATCCTGTTTGTGGTGGTGTTCTTCTACGCAGTCTCCTTCACCCTGGCCATGGGTCACGATCAGGCGGTCAAAGCCTCCGAGGAGAACATCTCCGCGCTGGCGATGGTGGCACAGGGGATGCCCGGCCAGACCCTCAAGCTGCTCAGCCTGACCCTCAACATCTTTGCGGTAATGACCGCCTACTTCGGCGTCTATCTGGGCTTTCGTGAAGCCTGTCAGGGGCTGGCAATGAACCTGCTGCGCCGGGTGTTGCCGGACAACCGCATCAACAAGGGATTGGTGGGCAAAGGGATCATGGTGTTCACCGTCATGCTCTCCTGGGGTGCCATCGTGCTCAACGCACCGGTGCTGAGCTTCACCTCCATCTGCAGCCCCATCTTCGGCATGGTGGGTTGCCTCATCCCGGCCTATCTGGTCTATCAGGTACCGGCGCTGCACAAGTACAAGGGCACGTCCCTCTACATCATCATCGTCACCGGCCTGCTGCTCTGTGTCTCGCCCTTCCTGGCGTTCAACTGAGTAGCCAGATAACCAGACAGCCAACAGACGGGTCACCTTCGGGTGGCCCGTTTTCATTGCTATTGAGCTGGCAAAGAACAAAAAGCCAAGGGGATCACAACTTCCCCCTCTCCCTGACCGAAGTGCTGCGGCGAGGAGTAATATTCAGACATAACCGCATGCACCCGTCTTTTCGGGTATCGAGGCCTCATATGAAATGGATTTTCAACCCGGCTATCAGGCTGGGGAACCAGCTCTCTTTCAAATACAAATTTCTGCTCTGGTCCTGTCTGATGCTGCTGCCGCTGGCCTACAGCATGGCCAATCTGCTGGGACGGCTGCAGGATGACAACGAACAGGCCCGCAAGGAGCTGGCCGGTGTCATCAATCTGGCCCCCGTGCCCGCCATCGAGCAGGCGCTGCTGACCCACCGCAATCTGGTCACCCAGCACGCCTACGAACAGAACCCGGTGGGAGAGGATAAGGTTAAAGCCGCCGCCCAAGCCGTAGACGATAGCCTGCGCGCCTTTGCCGATACTCGTCAGGAAAATCCCGCTTTCGACGCCCTCAAACAGGGGTGGGCTGCCCTGCAGAGCGAAGGGAGCAAGCTGGAGGTTGATCAGAGCAATCTGCGCCACGACAAGCTACTGACCGAAGTGCGCCACCTCTACAAGAACATCACCGCCGCCAGCAGCCTGATCCAGGATCCGGCGCTCGGCACCTATTACATGGTGATCCTCACCAGCGAACGGCTACCGCAACTGCGCGACCTGCTGGCTCAGGTGCGGGATCGCGCCGCCACTATTGCCGACTTTGGCCTGTTTCAGGCGGAAGGGTACAGCGGTCTGCGCTTTCGCCTTGACCTCATCAACGCCACCCTGCAGGAGCTGGAAGCCGATCTGACCCTGCTCTACCAGATTGAACCCGCCTATCGCGCCGAGCTGGGCCAGCAGACCGATACCCTGCTGCAACAGGTGCGTCAGGGGGTCGATACCATGGAAAACAAGATGATGAAGGATCAGCTGGTACAGCTCTCAACCAAGGAGGTGCTGGCGCTGGGAGATGGGCTCGACAACACC
The DNA here is from genome assembly GCF_963866575.1 of Aeromonas sp. L_1B5_3. Lineage (NCBI taxonomy): Bacteria > Pseudomonadati > Pseudomonadota > Gammaproteobacteria > Aeromonadales > Aeromonadaceae > Aeromonas > Aeromonas sp. L_1B5_3. The sequence continues at coordinate 61,486 of NZ_CAWMDN010000125.1, read as the reverse complement.
ATCACCAAGCTGGCAGGCCAGGTGCGCCAGCGGCTGGAAGCCGACCTGCATCAACGCATGGCAGCCAACCAGCGCCATTTCTGGTGGGTCACGGCGCCACTGACCGCCATCCTGTTGCTCTATATCTACCTGATGATCGGCGCCTATCTCTCCCTGCGCGACACCGTTGGCCGAGTACGGGAGATCGCCGCCCGGGTCAACGCCCAGGATCTCAGCCAGCACATCGAGATTGTCGGTCAGGATGAGCTGGCCGCCATCAGTCGGGATTACAACGTCACCCTGGAGACCCTGCGCACTCTGATGCGGCGGGTACGTGAAAACGGCGTCACCGTGGTGGAGAGCGCCACCGAGATTGAGGATCGCACCTGCCGCTCTCAGGAGGTGATCGCCGCCCAGCAAGGGGAGACCCATCAGGTGGCCACCGCCATCAAGGAGCTGGCTGCCACGTCACAAGACATGGCGGGCAACGCCTTGCAAGCTGCCCGCATGACTCAGGAAGCCCAGCTGGTGGTGGGTCAGGGCGAGGCAGTGGTCGATCGCACTATCAAGGCGATCGACCATATCAACCGCGAAGTACTGCGCACCGCCGAGAGCATTGGTCAGCTGGAGCAGCAGTGCAGCCAGATTGGCGGCGTCATCAGCGTGATCCGAGGTATCGCCGAGCAGACCAACCTGCTGGCACTCAACGCCGCCATCGAGGCGGCCCGGGCGGGAGAACAGGGACGCGGCTTCGCCGTGGTAGCCGATGAAGTACGCTCGCTAGCCAGTCGCACCCAGGGGGCCACCGTCGAGATCCAGCAGATGATTGAACAGCTGCAATCCGGCGCCCGTGCCTCGGTCAATGCCATGTCTGCCGCCAGCCGCGAAGCGCAGGAGGGGGTCGGTCTGGCCAAGGAAGCCCAACACGCTTTTGGCGCCATCACCGAGAAGGTGGATCGGATGGTCGATACCAATGCCATCATCGCCAGCGCCATCGAACAGCAGGGCGCCGTGGTCAACGAGATCGAACGCAACGTGGTGCGCATCTCGGATGGCAGCGACGAGGCGCTGCAAGTAGCCAACGCCGCCCGCGATGCCGCCCGCCAGATCCACCAGCTTACCGAGCAATTGCGCAGCATGGTGCAGAGCTTCATCCTCTAAACCGGCCTGATCGGGTCAGCCATCAGTTAAAACCAGCCTCGTCGGGCTGGTTTTTTATGCTCTGCTTCTACCCCGCTAACCCCGAGCGGGGTGATGCAAAAACCGTCATCGCTGTTGCGCGCAAGAGTGCCGCCAGAGTAAGCTCGGATGCAATAAAAAGAGTCGAACGCTACCTCCTTCCTGCACAAGTACAAGATACCGGCAAGAAAGTGGAAAAGCAGTTCAACCCGCGGAAGGTCACATCACGACAAACCCGTTCAGGCGAGGTATCGCAGATGGCGAAGTACCAGTTTTTCACCATGCCCGACTCCAACCGGCAGCAGTACACCTTTATTGACATGGCCTCCCCCACCTTTCTGCCAGAAAAAGAGGCGCTACTGGCGCAGGGATTTGAAGTCGAGGAGGATTTTATCGATGCCCGGAGTCCGCAAGAGGCGGTGGAGAAGTACCGCTCCAACTTCCTCTACGTGGCCGATGAAATAGGCAAATCAGACAGCAGCTACGGCTTTGCCGTCGCACTGCTGGAGATGGGCAAGAGAGTATTTGGCCGCAACTCGGGCCATTAATCGTTAAAGAAGGATTGGCCATCGCGACCACAGACGCGATGGCCACTGGTTTAGCAACAGGCCAGCTGGCGGAGCATCTCGATAAGCTCCTCTTCGCTGCTCGGCTCATAAGCAAGCTGCAGACATGGGGCCGCGCCCCCCATCAGCATGTAGACATTGGTGCTGCAGTGGTCGTAGTGATACCACTTACCATTGATGCAGACGTCGGTATAGCACCTCGGATCCCTTTCCAGTTCCATATTCACATCCTTTTGTTACATCTCCACAACATCACTTCTGACCGTAAAGTAACCGCCGCGGATCACACTTGATGCAGATCAAGAGAAGCGGCTGACAACCGCAGATATCTGCCGGATCTGTGGCCTGCACGGCCCGGAGTGGCCCATTGCTATCCGAATGAAGATGGGGAAAGCCCCGCGACAGCATTGCGGGCGTTCCACAACAAAAACGGCGCCCGCAGGCGCCGTTTTTTCATCACCCCGCCAAAGCGAGGGGCAAGCCAAAAGGCTTATTCGTCTTCCAGATAGGCGTAGCCTTGCAGACCCAGCTCCAGCTCGTCGAGCAGGGCTTTGCGGGTTGCGTCGTCCAACGCCGGGTGGGAAGCGATCCGCTGATAGTTCTCGCGGATCACGGACGGGTCGATGTTGACGTAACGCAGCAGCTGGTCGACGGTATCGCCGCGCACCACGTTGCGAATGTCCATCTTGCCCTCTTCGTCCAGCCACACTTCTGCGCAGTGGGTGTCACCGAACAGGTTGTGCAGATCGCCCAGGATCTCCTGATAGGCACCCACCAGGAAGAAGCCGACGTGGCACTCTTCGTTCTCGCCGTAAACCGGCATCGGCAGGGTGCTCTCGACCCCCAGACCGTCGACGTAGTGCTCGACCTGACCGTCGGAGTCACAGGTGATATCCATCAGGATGCCGCGACGGCTGAGCGGACGCTCGAGACCGGAGAGCGGCATCACCGGGAATACCTGACCGATACCCCAGGCATCCGGCAGGGACTGGAACAGGGAGAAGTTGGCAAAGCACTTGTCAGCCAGCTTTTCACTCAGTTCGTCAGCCAGCGCACGGTGGTTGCGGTTGACCGGATTGAGCAGCTCTTTGAGCGCCAGACAGGTGTTCTGATGCAGCATCTCGGCCCAGGCACGCTGTTCGAGGTTGAGCAGCCCCATGGTGTACTGGGTGTTGACGTCAGCCAGATCGGCTACCGAGTCGTGGAAGATCTCCAGCAGGGAGGGATCTTCACCGCTCAGATCCTGCCACCCTTTCCACATGTTCTGCAGAATGGTCGGCGCATCTTCGCCCGGCGCGCTGATGTCGTTCATCTCCACCCCTTCGGCACCAATTATGTTGGTGACCAGAACGGCGTGGTGAGCGGTCAGGGCACGGCCAGACTCGCTGATGATGGTCGGGTGCGGCAGGTCGAACTCGCGGCAGACATCGCCGATGCCCCATACCACGTTATTGGCGTACTCGGAGAGGCTGTAGTTGGCGGAGCAGTGGCTCTGGGAACGGGTTCCCTCGTAGTCCACACCCAGGCCGCCACCGACGTCAACGACTTCGATGTTGGCACCGAGACGACGCAGTTCGGCGTAGAAACGGCCGCACTCGCGGATACCGCCCTGAATGTCGCGGATGTTGGCGATCTGGGAGCCCAGATGGAAGTGCAACAGTTGCAGACAATCCAGCTTGCCGACACTGCGCAGACGCTCGATCAGCGCCAGGATCTGGGAGGCTGACAGACCGAATTTGGACATGGAGCCGCCGCTCGATTCCCACATGCCGGAGCCGGTGGAGGCGAGCTTGGCGCGTACGCCGATATTGGGCTTGATGTTGAGACGAGCTGACTCGTCCAGCACCATCTCCAGCTCGGAGGGCTTCTCTACCACGATGTAGACCTTGTGGCCCATCAGGTTGCCGAGCAGAGCGTGGCGGATATATTCGCGGTCTTTGTAACCGTTGCAGACGATCACCGAGCCTTGCTCATGGTGATGGGAAAGCACGGCCAGCAGTTCCGGTTTGGAACCAGCTTCCAGGCCAAGCCGGGGCTTGTCGCTGTAGGACTGGCTGATGGTCTCGATGACACGACGCTGCTGGTTTACCTTGATCGGGTAAACGCAGAGGTAGTCCCCTTCATAGCCTGACTTTTCGATGGCCTGACCGAAGGCATTGAACAGCGCATCGACCCGACTCTTGAGGATGTCGGGGAAGCGCAGCAGCACGGGGGTGGTCAGCCCGGACTGGCGCAACTGTTCGATGGCGTCAGAAAGCACGATCTGTGCGTCAGGGCGTGACTTGTCGGGAGCAACGGTCACATGACCGGCGTCATTGATATTGAAAAAACCCGCACCCCAGTAGGGAACGTTGTAGACCTTCAAGGAGTCCTTGCTGGACCAGTTAGTCATGGGCTATGCCTCGCAAATGAGCGACGGGAAGTCGCCTTCGTTACCCTCAATCACATCCAGACCATCTTGTACAAAGCAGTGTTGCGCTTTGCACATCGCGGCAAGCCAGAGGCTGCCTGGTGGATCTTGGGAAGTAACGAGTCTTGATGTGGGGCTGGTGGCTTTACATCAAGCTCAACGGTATGCGGTGCTACGTTACGTTGCGCCGCGGTACTTTGATGACAAACGACATCAGCCACGTCGTCCGTTCATCATTCGGCAGCCATCACGACAGCAGGAGAGGGTTCCAAGGAAGAGAAGCGAAGGCGCCAGCACGCATGCGTGTTGATAGACGACAACAACCACAGCCCAGCTCATATCCAGTGACCGCCCATGACAAGGGAAGATGATGAGCCGTTGGCCCACTCGGTCAAAAGAAAGATGAGTGTCTGTTGTTCTCCCTGATACCGGAGCCTAACCGGTATTAAAGAAACCATTCCCCAGCAGTGTCTGTCGTTTCTGCGTGCCTCGCCCTATAGGCGTATGATCCTTCCGGTTTCTGGCGGCTCTGCCTGCTTCAGGGTTACCTTCGGATCGGCGCGGAGTGTACACACTTACCGCGGGCGGTGACAATAAAAAATAGTGCTCAAAATCCGCTTTTAATAAGCCACTCAAATCTTGCTGGCGGGCAGGCGGGGGCTGGGATAGCGCATGATCGCCCCACCCCGTTATGCGCGCTGAAAAGAGTCGCTTTTCCCCCTCCAAAGAGGCAGCCCTTGTGATGCGTGACTTGCAGGCCAAACACCCCGCTGCCGACCATGATTAAAAATCCCCGAAGTGGCGACTTTTATGCGCAGTAAACCGGCAGCAGCTGTGCTTGTGCCCGCTGGTAGGACCAAGGCAAAAAATGGAAAAAACCTGCGCTGACGCAATGAGTGGTGGGGCTGGATTGGCGCAAAATGAGCGTTCACAACCGGAGGCTGATTAATGGATACCCTGCTTGAGCGTTTTTTGCGTTACGTGACTTTTCATACCCGCTCTGACGAGACCAATCCCGCCTGCCCGAGCAGCGAGGGACAACTGATCTTCGCCCGCGCCCTGCAAGAAGAGATGGAAGCGCTGGGGTTGACCCAGGTCACTCTGGATGAGCACGGCTACCTCACCGGCTGCCTGCCGGGCAACCAGCCGGATGCTCCCGCCATCGGCCTTATTGCCCACATGGACACTGCCGATTATGAAGCCGAGCACGTGGTGCCGCAGATCATCGAGAACTATCAGGGCGGCGATATCTGTCTTGGCAAGGGTGACGAGGTGCTCGCCATCCGTGACTACCGCTTCCTGAAAAACTATCTGGGGCAGGACCTCATCACCACCGACGGCACGACCCTGCTGGGCGCCGACGACAAGGCGGGTATCGCCGAAATCCTCAGCGCCATCGACCATCTGCAGGCGCACCCCGAGATCCCGCGGGGCGATGTCTGGGTCGGCTTTACCCCGGACGAAGAGATTGGCCGTGGCGCCAACCTGTTCCCGCTCGACCGATTCCCGGCCAAGTGGGCCTACACCGTCGATGGTGGTGAGCTGGGCGAGCTGGAGTTCGAGAACTTCAACGCCGCCAGCGCCAACATCCGCTTCGTCGGCAACAACGTCCACCCCGGCACCGCCAAGGGGAGCATGATCAATAGCCAGACCCTGGCCGCCCGCTTCCACGCCGCCATGCCGGCCGACGAGACCCCGGAGTGCACCGAGGGATATGAGGGCTTCTTCCATCTGGCCCAGATGAACGGCACCGTGGAGGAGAGCACTCTGCACTACATCATCCGCGACTTTGACGACCAGCGTTTCGCCGAGCGCAAGGCCTTGATGGAGAGCCGGGTGGCCGCCATGCAGGCCGGGCATCCCAAGGCGCGCATCGAGCTGACCCTGACCGACAGCTATCGCAATATGCGCAGCCAAATCGAGCCGCACATGCATATCGTCGAGCTGGCTCGCACCGCCATGGAGGCCGCCGACGTGGTGCCCAAGATCAAACCCATTCGCGGTGGTACCGATGGCGCCCGCCTCTCCTTTATGGGTCTGCCCTGCCCCAACATCTTTACCGGTGGTCACAACTTCCACGGCAAGCACGAGTTCATCCCGCTGCAATCCATGGAAAAAGCGGTCGCCACCCTGGTCGAGCTGGTGCGCCTCACCTCGGCCTGGCGCGGCTAAACCGGCCATCGTCACCACAGTGACAACCAAGAGGGGAGCAGCTTAACCGGCCCCCCTCTTTGCCATCAAACTGTCATCCGGTCGACATCTGCCGGGAACAGTAACCCGCCATGCTGGGGGCAAAGGATCGCCGGAGCCCCCAGATGTTCACTATCGATACCCTGCTTGCCCAGCACTTCCCGCGCCTCAATGGCCATCCCCGGCTGGCCAGCCTCGGCAAACGAGCCCTTGGCTGGCTGCTCAACGAACCCGCCTTTAACGACTTTGCCCTGCGCCATCCTCACCTGCGCGGGCTCGACTTTGTCGAGCAGGTGCTGGCGGAGCTGGCGGTAGATTGCCGGGTGAACGAGGCGCAGCTGGAGCACATTCCCGCCAGTGGCCGGGTCATTATCGTTGCCAATCACCCCATCGGCTCCATCGACGGGCTGGCATTGCTGCGCCTGCTCGGCCGCATCCGCCCCGATGTGAAAATCGTTGCCAACCGCTTGCTGGCCCAACTCGCGCCGCTGCGTCCCCTGCTGCTGCCGGTAGACAACATGGAGGGCAAGACCGACCGGCAGGCCATTCTGGCCATGGGGGATCATCTTGCCAGAGAGGGGGCGCTGGTGATCTTCCCCGCCGGCGAAGTGTCGCGCCTCGGCCCCGGCGGAATCAAGGATGGCCCCTGGCAGGGCGGTTTTATCAAGCTGGCCAAACGCACCGCCACCCCGTTGGTACCCATCCACGTGGGAGGGCGCAACAGCGTCGCCTTCTATCTCGCCTCCTGGCTCAACAAACCCGCCTCAGCCCTGCTGCTGGTGCGCCAGCTGTTTCGCCAGCAGGGGCAGATCCTGCCGCTCACCATAGGGGCGCGCATCCCGGTCACCGGCTTTCAGGAGCTGCCAGCCAAGAGCGCGGCAAAACTGGTGCGCAGCCACCTCTACCGGATTGGCTGCGGCAAGCCGGGACGACTGCAGACCGAAGCCCCCATCGCCCTGCCGGAGGATCGTCGCCAGCTCAAACAGGCCATCGAAAGCTGCGAGCTGCTCGGCACCACCCCGGATGGACAGGGGATCTACCTCTACCGCCGCCACGAGGCGAGCCACTCGGTGATCCTGCGCGAACTGGGTCGGCTGCGGGAGATCGCCTTTCGCGCAGTGGGGGAAGGTTCGGGCAAAAGACGGGATCTCGACCCCTTCGATGATGACTACCACCACCTTATCCTCTGGGATCCTGCCCGGCTCGACATCATCGGCGCCTACCGCTTCGCGCCGGTGGCCGAGCTGCTGGCCAGCAAGGGGCTTGGCGGTCTCTACAGCCACACCCTGTTCGGCTTTGAAGAGAAGCTGCTGCCACGGCTGGAGCTTGCCATCGAGCTTGGCCGCAGCTTTATCCAGCCCGCCTACTGGGGCAAACGGGGGCTCGATTATCTCTGGTTCGGCATCGGCGCCTATCTGGCCCGTTATCCTCGCTACCGCTACCTGTTTGGCCCGGTGTCGCTCTCCGGCAGCCTGCCACCGCAGGCCAAGGATCTGCTGGTGAGCTTCTACCGCCAGCACTTTGCCCCCGAGCTGGCGCTCGCCCCCTCCCGCCGCCCCTATCCCGCCACGCCAGCGCTGTTTACCGGTCTCGACTACGGCGTCGACCTCAAGGAGCTCAAGGAGCGTCTCGGCAATCTGGGTTGCGCCATTCCCACCCTCTACAAGCAGTACTCCGAGCTGTGCGAACCGGGCGGCGTCCAGTTCATGGACTTTGGCATCGACCCCGACTTCAACCACTGCATCGACGGGCTGGTGTGGGTCGATGTGAGCCGCATCAAGCCCCACAAACAGGCACGCTATATCGGCCCCCTCGCCAGCACGATAACCGGCGAATAGCCGAAGCTGACGGGCAACAAATGAAAAAGAGAGGGAGGCCAGCGCCTCCCTCTCTCATCTTGTCCGGCAATCCACTCTTACTCGGCAGCAGGTTTGCGATCCGAGTGACCCAGATCCCGCTCGGGTGCGATGACATCGCGCACCCGCTGCTTGATCTCCTTGGCCTCGGGGAAGCCGTCATCGACCACCCGATCCCACACCAGCACACCGTCCACCAGAATGCGGAACTCCCCTTTGCTGGCGGGCACCAGCGCCACCTCGCCCAGCTCGCTGTCGAAGGTGGAGAGCAGCTCCTGCGCCAGCCATGCAGCGCGCAGCATCCAGCGGCAGAGAGTGCAGTAGCGGATCTCGATCCGCGGTTTAACTGGGGAAAGGGTCATGTCGCTCATGCGGTTCTCCATCAAGGGCATCGAAAGGGAGCAGGGTAGCTCACTGCTCGACCCCGTGGAAGTCGGCCAGCCAGTAACGGGCGATGGTGCGCATGGTGGACTCCGGCAGCTCGAACAGGCCGGGCGCCAGCGGACCGGCGGCCAGCATGCGGATCCCCTCCATGATCTCAGCCAGCACCAGATAGACGTATTCGCCAATGACGGCGCCATGGACGAAATTGACCGCCTCGCCCCGGTTGAGCAGATAGATCTGGGTGCCATCGGGCCGGTTGAGGGCCAGCACATGGGGGCACACCTCCTCCGTCGGCCAGGGCAGCTGGGCTAGCGAGAAGGCGAACTCGTCGTCGGCGGAGGTGACCGAGGCGACCATGGTGCCGGGGCGCAGCAGTTGCAGATCCGCCAGATCGAGCGAACCGTTGCCGGTGGAGCAGATCACCAGCTCGGCGCGGCTCAGGGCCTCCGCCTTGCTGATGAGACGAAAACCGTGGGAGAGCGCCTCCACCTGACGCAATACGTCGGTCTCTACCAACCCGAGGTGAAGGTTGCGACAGCGCAGGTCGCGCGCGATGCTGCGCCCCACCTTGCCATAGCCAAACAGCGCCGCCTCGCAGACGTTGAAGGTACGGTTGAGATTGCGGGCCAGCGACTCGGCGGAGTAGACCACGCTCAGACCAATCTGGATATCCTCGGCCTGTTTCAGGGGGCTGCGCGCCACCGAGACCACCGGGGTCGCCAGCACCTCCTGCTCATAGCGCTGATGGCCGTTTTCGGTCATCTCCACCACCCCGAGCAGACGGGGGCCAAAGTATTCGCTGAGGGTCACCTGAGTCGTAGCAAAGTAGCCACCGATATCGAGGATCAACAGCCTCTCATGGGGGGCCACCAGCGGCGCGATCTGCTCGATGACGCCCTGCGGACAGTTGGTCCACTGGCGATTGAGTGGTACGACCGGATAGTGACGGGAGACCCACTCCAGGGTCGGGCCGTGTACCGATTTGGGTTTGGGCAGGATGGCGCCGATACGGCCAATCTGGCTGAGAGCCTCGATGAAACGGGGACGATCAGGAAGCAGGTGGGTAACCAGCAGAATGCAGAGACCTTCGATACGGCCCTGCCCGGTGAAATGGCGAAAAAACAGATGCTCAGATCCTTGACTGCGCAACTGTGGCCTCCTTAATTTGCCCCAAAATGTGTGCTGCAAAGCAAGCAAACAGAACCCGGCGCAGCCGGGTTCTGTGTGTGTCCAGATAAGTGAAAATCCTTTTTATCTTAAACACATAGGAGGGCTCAATCTTTATATCTCAAGAGTATGAGCAGGTATGCAAAAATGACCGTAATTGGCTGTTTTTCATGCGAAAATCAGTATAAAGAAGCGGCAGGCCAGACATGCCACAGACTGAGTCCGCTACCCGCCCCGGCCAGCAGGAGCAAAGCCCCCCAACGCAGAGGTGCTCCCTTGCCGCGCAATAGCCACTCCAGCAGCGGCAGCAACCAGACCGGCAGCAGAACTACCAGCGGCACCTCCACATATTGCCAGGCGAGCATCTGGACGAAAGCGAGGGCCAGCGCCAGACCGGCAGGCGCCACATTGACCCCGGCAAACGTGGCAAGCAGTGCCCGAAAACCGGCGAAGGCGGCCAAGGCGCCGGCCAGCTGGGCAATCAGCAGGCTGCCATCGATACCGATCACCAGCGCCAACCAGATGAAACCAAGGGCAAAACCAAGCCCCTCGCGGCTGTCACCGCGCAAGGCGCTCCAGCCAAACCAGAGGATGGCGGGCAACAGCGCCAGCCAGATCATCGGCTCGCTTGTCAGCACCGAGGCCAACCCCTGCCACCAGATCAGGGCGCCGACCACGGCAAAGAGCAGCAGCGAACCGCGCAGATCGCTCACCTGCCCCGCGATGGCCGGCACCAACAGCGCGAGCGGCAGCCACTGCCACGCCTTGACCGGCAGACCATAGGCTCCGCCGAGCAAGGATCCCACCAGCCAGATCGCCAGCGCGCCCCAGAGATAGCCCAGCCGTGGCCAGCGCCACGACAGCAAAGCGGCTCCCAGAGGAGCCGCCAGGGTTTTCAGCAGAAGTGAAGCGCCCATTACTTGCGCACGCCTTCAACAAACAGATTGATACTCATCTCGTCCGGGATGTTCGGCACCATGTAGTTCACGCCAAAATCGCTGCGCTTGATGGTGGTGGTGGCGTTGAAGCCGCTGCGGTAGCCACCCCAGGGATCCTTGCCTTCACCAACCTTCACCAGATTGAAGGCCACCTCTTTGGAGACGCCGTGCAGGGTCAGGGTGCCTTTCAGTACACCTTTATCCTTGGTTCCTTCGTAAGCAGAGCTGACGAAGGTCATCTTCGGATACTGCTTCACATCGAGAAAATCGGGGCTGCGCAGGTGTTTGTCACGGGGCTCATGGTTGGAGTCCACGCTGGCTGCATCCACCTCGAAGCTCGCCTTGGCGGCAGCCGGATTGGCGTCATCCATGCTGAAGGTGCCGCTGAAGGTGTTGAAACGCCCCACCAGCTCGGAGAAGCCAAGGTGGCCCACCTTGAACTGCACTGTGGTGTGCGCCGGGTCGACATCGTACTCCGCCGCCATCAGGGGGGCAGCCATAAAGAGGCAGGAGGCCAGCAGGGCTTTGCTCATTTTCATCCGTTCGTTCCTTCATCTTGGGGTTCACATCATTGGCTGACATGCTAACCTCGTCGTTAGAATGAATAATCAGTGATTCATTAAATTCATTATTTACTGAGGATGGAAAATGGATCAGATCGCCGCCATGCGCACCTTCATCAAGGTGGTGGAGTGCCAGAGCTTTACCAAGGCAGCCAACCAGCTTGGCATCTCGGTGGCCATGGCCTCCAAACTGATGCAGCAGCTGGAGGAGTCCCTCGCCACCCGCCTGCTGTCGCGCACCACCCGTCAGGTCAACCCCACCGAAGCGGGCCAGTTTTACTACCAGCGCTCCCTCGCCCTGCTGGCGGAACTGGAAGAGACCCACAGCCAGCTGACCCACCACAACCAGCAGCCCAACGGCACCCTCAAACTCTCGGTGCCGATGGACTTTGGCTACCTTCACCTCTCCCCCGCCCTGCCGCTGTTTCGCGAGCGCTTCCCCGATCTCAAGCTCGATATCGAGTACAGCGACCGGCGAGTCGCGCTGGTGGAAGAGGGGTTCGATCTGGCGCTGCGCATCGGCCACCTCAGCGACTCCTCGCTGGTGGCGCGCCAGCTTGCCACCATCCGGGTCGAGCTTTGTGCCAGCCCCGGCTATCTGGCACGCAAGGGGTGGCCGGAGAAGCCCGAAGATCTCAAGCAACACGACTGTCTGGTCTACACCCTGACCCAGCCGGAGTGGCACTTCAAACGGGGAAGCGAGCAACAGAGCATCCGGCCACAGGGGCCGCTGCGCGCCAACAACGGGGTAGCGCTGACCCGCGCCGCTTGTGATGATCAGGGCATCATATTGCAGCCCACCTTCATCGTCGGAGAAGCCTTGCAGGATGGCAGGCTGGTCAGCCTGCTGCCGGAGTGGGAGAAGGGCGAGGTGGGGCTCTATGCGGTCTATCCGCACCGCCGCTTCGTCTCGGCCAAGGTGCGCTGCTTTATCGAATTCGTGCAGGAGCGCTATCTCGCCCCGCAGCAGTGGGAAGCTTAAGCCTTGGCGGGCGTTGCCGGGGACAGGAGTGCCCGCAGTTGCAGCTCATCCGGGATCAGCTGCCAGCGCGGCAGTCGGGTGCGGATGGTGGCAAGCTGTTGTTCGCTCAACGCATAGGGAAGAGCTACCGTCACCTCGGGGCAATCGAACATGGCGGCCAGTTGCAGGATCAGGATGAGGTTGGCCTCATCACTGCGGCGATTGTTGACCCGCTTGGCAATTTCCTGGCGCAGCTGGGTTTGCGGATCCTCGGTCATCGCCTGCCAGCCAAAACCAAACAGGGGCACCAGCGCACTGACAATGCCAAGGGCAGTCAACGGCCGTTTGGGTGGATGATAGAGCGCGTTGAGATCCAGCAGAAGAGGCTCCTGCATCTGCTCACCGCCACCAAATAAAATCGTTTTCGTCATTGGATTACCCATTATATTCCACTAGACTGCGCCGCATATTAAGCCCGCCATGCCAACGAGGTGCTGATGCTAAGCGATATCGAGATCTCCCGCCACTCCCCCCGCCTCCCCATTCACGAACTGGCCAAGCGCCTCGCCATCCCGACCAACATGCTCAGCCCCCATGGCCACTACAAAGGCAAACTCAGCCTCGACCTGCTCAAATTACAGCCAGAACAGAGCGGCAAGCTGGTGCTGGTGAGCGCCATCACCCCCACCCCGCTCGGCGAAGGCAAGACGGTGACCACGCTGGGCCTCTCCATGGGGCTCAACCATATCGGTCAACCCAGCATCGCCACCATCCGCCAGCCGAGCCTCGGCCCGGTGTTCGGGGTCAAGGGGGGGGCAGCCGGCGGCGGCCACGCCCAGGTAGTGCCGATGGAGGAGATGAACCTCCACCTCACCGGCGATTTTCACGCCCTCACCGCAGCCCATAATCTGGCGGCGGCCGCCCTCGATGCTCGCCTGTTCCATGAGCGCAAACTCGGCGACCAGTTCAGCGCCAAAACCGGCCTGCCGCGACTCGATATCGATGCAGACAACATTCTCTGGCCACGTACCCTCGACATGAACGATCGCGCCCTGCGCCACCTCACCATCGGTCAGGGTGGCGCCGCCGACGGGGTTGAACGCAGCGATCGCTTCGTCATCACCGCCGCCTCCGAGCTGATGGCCATTCTGGCGCTGGCAAGCGATCTGAAAGACCTGCGACAGCGCATCGGTCGCATCCAGCTGGCCCGCGACCTGCACGGCAAGCCCATCACAGCCGAACAACTGGAAGTGGCGGGCGCCATGACGGTGCTGCTCAAGGATGCCCTGCAGCCGACCCTGATGCAGACCACAGAGCAGACCCCGGTGCTGGTGCATGCCGGCCCCTTTGCCAATATCGCCCACGGCAACTCCTCGGTGATCGCCGATCGCATGGCCCTTGGTCTCACCGATTACGTGGTGACCGAAGCGGGTTTTGGCTCCGACATGGGGCTGGAGAAGTTCTTCAACATCAAGTGCCGCCAATCCGGCCTGACCCCCGCCTGCGTAGTGCTGGTGGCCACAGTGCGCGGCCTCAAGGCCAACAGCGGCCTGCTCGACATCCGTCCGGGCCAGCCGCTGCCGGAAAGCCTGCTGCGTGAGGATCTGCCGACCCTAAAGCAGGGCTGCGCCAACCTCGCCTGGCATATCGCCAATGCCCGTCGTTACGGCGTGCCCGTGGTGGTCGCCATCAACCGCTTCCCCACCGACAGCGAGGCCGAACTGGCGTTGCTGGCCCGTGAGGCGATGCAGGCCGGCGCCTGTGGCAGCGCCATCTCCAACGCCTTCACTCTGGGTGGCTCTGGCGCAAGCGAGCTGGCCCGCGCCGTGGTTGCCGCCTGTGAACAGCCGGGCAAAGTCAAATTGCTCTACCCCGACGAAGCGAGTCTCGAAGCCAAGCTGGCTACTCTGGTGGAGTGTGGCTACGGTGGCCGCGGGGTACAGCTGTCGGACAAAGCGCGCCAGCAGCTGGCACAACTCTCTGCCGAGGGGTGGGATCACTTGCCGGTCTGCGTGGCCAAGACGCCGCTCTCCATCAGCCATGACCCGTCCCTCAAGGGGGTACCGACCGACTTCGAAGTGCCCATCGACGAGGTGAAGCTCTGCGCCGGTGCCGGTTTCGTCTATGCACTGGCGGGCCCCATCATGACCATGCCGGGCCTTGGCAGCCTGCCGGCCTATCGTCACATCGACATCGATGATAACGGCGACATCGTCGGCCTGAGCTGAATGGTCGGATAAAGGATCTGGTTCCGGCTGATTAGGCTGCGCTAATCAGCACTGCGATAAAAAAACTGCCAGAAACAACAAGGCCCCGTCACTGGACGGGGCCTTTTGCTATCTGCCAAACGCTCTTAGAGGGTAAAGCGCTGGGTCATATGATGTAGCGAGGTGGCCAGTTTGCTCAGCTCGATGCAGGCCTGAGCGATCTGCTGCGCCCCCTGGGCATTCTCATCAGCCGCGTTATGGATGTTGACGATGCTGCGGTTAAGCTCTTCGGTCACCGCATTCTGCTCCTCGGTAGCGGTAGCGATCAGGGTGTTCATGTCGGTGATGTGCACCACGGCACCATTGATGGTATCGATGCTGTGTCCCGCTTCCCGTGCCAGACCCACACTCTCCTGCATCTGCTGACGGCTCAGCTGCATGGCGCTGCCCGCCTCGGCGGTGCGCGCCTGCAGCACCTCGATCATCTTGCTGATCTCGGCAGTGGAGTTCTGGGTTCGCTGGGCCAGGGAGCGCACCTCGTCCGCCACCACGGCAAAGCCACGCCCCTGCTCGCCAGCGCGGGCCGCCTCAATGGCCGCATTGAGGGCCAGCAGATTGGTCTGCTCGGCAATACCGCGAATGACGTCGAGCACCATGCTGATATTGGTGCTGTCCTGCTCCAGCTGCTGCACCACGGAGCCCGCTTCCTCTATCTTGACCGACACCGCCTCGATGCTGCCGATGGCGCTGCGCACCACCTGATTGCCCTGGGTCGAGGTGCGGGAGGCATCCTTGGCGGCGCTCATGGCATCCGTGGTATTGCGGGCCACCTCGTTCACTGTGGATTGCATCTCGTTCATGGCAGTCGCCACCTGAGAGACTTCGCTCTGCTGACGCGCCATGCCGCTGGCAGATTGATCGGAGATGGCGCTCACCTCCTCCACCGCGCTGCTGAGCTGACTCACCGAGCCGGCGATCTCGCTCACCAGATCAGCAAGGGCACCCTGCATGCGGTCAATGGCTGTGCCGAGCTGACCCAGCTCGTCACGCTTGAAGCGATTGCCACGAATCCACTCCTGCAGCTCCCCCTTGCCCAACGCGCCGCTTGCGATGCGCTGGGCCTGACGGGCCAGCATCACCAAGGGATCGCGGATCTGGCGGGTCAGTACCACGGAGAGCGCTACCGCAAGAATCAGACCGATCACCAGCGCGATGGTGACGCTCAGATTGGCAGATTGATAAGACTCGACAATGTCACTGCGGGATTCAGATGCGTAGCCATGGTTAATCTGGATAAGGGAGGCCACTGACTTGCTCAGCGCGGTGTAAAGGGGAACCCCCTCCTCCAGGAATATGCGTTGGGCTTCAGCAAGCTGATCGCTGTCTTGCAGTTGTTTGACTCGCTGGTGCAGGGCGACATAACGATCCCAGTCAGATTTCACCGTATCGAAGGTACGGCGCTCCGCCACATCCTCAGGCCAGATAGTCTTGTCATGGGCACTCAGCTGCTGTGCGATCGAGTTAAGCTGTTGACTGGCAATATTCCGATATTCAGCCCTTTTTAGCGGCTCGGCGGCCACCACGAAATAGCCCAGCTCATAACGACGCAACTCACCGAGAGAATCCCCAATCGCACTGGTGCGATTGACAGCAGGCAAGATACTGTCGGTAAACCGGATAGCAACATCATTCATGTTGCCAAACTGGACAAGGGCAAAACCGCCGATAAAGGCGACCATCAAACCGAGCACGGCAAAGCCGGCGGTGAGTTTTTTACCTATGGTCATGGTATTCATGGCATGTCCTGGATTTGAGTGAACAGATAACGCCCGTCTGAACCGTATGAATACGGTTCGCTGTCACCACCTCCATGGCGGCTCATCCAGCCTTGATCAATCTGTGTCCCTACCTGAACGAAGCGAACGCGTTAACAAGATGCTGCCAGCCTGACCGCCCACGGCAGCAGTAACGGCAGGCTATGTTGGCCAAAAAGCCAGCGAAAGGAGGCACCTTGCTGGCTTGCTTGCACTCTCCAGGAGAGCCAGACAAGCCATGGCGACTTATATCGACCGGGAGGGGCGATCCCTTGAGGAGATTTATCGATGAAACTGACGGGCTACGAGCAGGAAAAATTGAGAGAAATATCAAGGAGACACGGCGCTGCGGCACCATGTCTCCTTGCCTGTCAGCCCTTCAGGCCGGAGAGAAACTCGGCGCGGGTATCGGGCTGGGTCTTGAAGACGCCACCGAGGGAGGTGGTGGTGGTATAGGAGGTGGAATCCATCACCCCGCGCGCCTTGACGCAGTAGTGGGTCGCCTTGATGCTGATGGCCACATCCTTGGTGCCAAGCAGGGTCTGCAACGCCAGCAGGATCTGCTGGGTCAGTCGCTCCTGCACCTGGGGGCGGCGGGCAAAGAACTGCACGATACGGTTGATTTTGGAGAGCCCGATCACCTTGCCGCGAGGGATATAGGCCACATGGGCCAGCCCGTCGATGGTGACGAAGTGATGCTCGCAGGTACTGGTGAGACTGATGTCCCGCACCATGATCATCTCGTCCACCTGCATCTTGTTCTCGATCACCGTCACCTTGGGGAAGGTGGAATAATCGAGGCCGGAGAAGATCTCGTTGACGTACATCTTGGCAATGCGATGCGGCGTTTCGGCCAGACTGTCATCGGCCAGATCGAGCCCCAGCGTCTCCATGATGGCACGCATGTGGCCTTCGATCTTTTCGCGCTTCTGCTGGCTGTCCAGCTCGTTGGCAACCAGGGGGGTTTCCAATCCCTGGGCCTCGAGGGCCGCCCTGACCAGCAAGGCTTCCTGACTCAGTGTTGTCATTCTCTTCTCTCCCATGCTCAGGGACGTCGGGGCCGCCACACGGGCCACCCCAAGCTTGATGATTGTAAGGCGGCATAGTAAACGGCCATTGCCGCCAATATTCAAGTCAACTTGCGTCCGTCATCATACTTTATGACCATAGCCCGACTTTTACCGCCCCATCCGCTGCCCATCCCCGGCAATTTTTGTGATAATCCCGCCCTCAATCATCACAAGAGGTCATGACGATGGGATTTGATACCAGCGGACTACTGCCGTTAAGCGATGCCCTACAAGGAATGCTGGAGCAACTCGCCTGCTGTTGCGACAGCGAGCAACCGCCCCTGCCACAGGCCCTTGGCCGGATCCTTGCCAGCGACATCGCCTCTCCCCTCGCCGTGCTCCCGTTCGACAACTCCGCCATGGACGGTTACGCCGTGCGGTTGGCCGATCTCGCCGCTGGCATCCCGCTCATCATGGCGGGCAAAGCCTTTGCCGGTCAGCCCTATCAGGGCGAGTGGCCCGCCGGTCACTGCGTGCGGATCATGACCGGCGCCCCGGTTCCCGAAGGGACAGATGCAGTGGTGATGCAGGAAGAAACGCAGGCCGACGGCGATCGGATCACTTTTCTGGCACAGCCCGAATCGGGCCAGAATATCCGCCGCGCCGGCAGCGATATCGGCAAGGGGGCCTGTGTGTTGCAAGCTGGCACCCGCCTTACCCCGCGCGAGATGCCGCTGCTTGCCTCCCTCGGCATCGCGACCGTGCCGGTACGCCGACCGCTGAAAGTGGCTATTTTCAGCACAGGTGACGAGCTCAAGCCGGTTGGCACCCCGCTCGCCCACGGCGACATCTACGACTCCAACCGCTACGGCGTGCGGGCCATGCTGGCGCGGCTGGGCTGCGACTGCCTCGACCTTGGCATCATCCCGGATGATCCCGCCCAGCTGCGTGCCGCATTTATCCGCGCTGATGAAGAGGCCGATGTGCTCATCACCACCGGCGGCGTTTCGGTAGGGGAAGCGGATTTCACCAAACAGCTGCTGGACGAGCTCGGCGAGATCGGCTTCTGGAAGCTGGCCATCAAGCCGGGCAAGCCATTTGCCTTCGGCCGCCTGCCCCGCGCCTGGTTCTTCGGCCTGCCGGGCAACCCGGTCTCCGCCATGGTCACCTTCGATCAGCTGGTGCAACCGGCGCTGGCCAAGCTGGCTGGCCAACGCTTCGAGCGCCCGCTTCAGCTGCAGGCCGTCACCACCGAGCAACTCAAGAAGAGTCCGGGCCGACTCGACTTCCAGCGCGGCATCCTCAGTCAGGGACCAAACGGTCTCGAGGTACGCAGTACCGGCTCGCAAGACTCCGCCGTGTTCAGCTCCCTGTCACGGGCCAACTGCTACATCATTCTTGAGCGCGAGCGGGGCCGCGTCGCTATGGGTGAAACCGTCACCGTCGAACCCTTTGGGGGATTGCTGCTGTGAGCGAGATCCTGAGCGACGTCGAGCTACTGCGCTACAACCGCCAGATCATCCTCAAATCCTTCGATTTCGAGGGACAGGAGGCGCTCAAGCAAGCCAGGGTGCTGGTGATCGGCGCTGGCGGTCTTGGCTGCGCCGCCAGCCAGTATCTGGCCGTGGCCGGAGTAGGCCAGCTTACTCTGGTCGATTTCGACAAAGTGGAGCTCTCCAACCTGCAGCGGCAGGTGCTGCACACCGATGAGCGCATCGGCCACTACAAGGTGGACTCAGCAGCGCAGTCCCTGCGCGCCCTCAACCCCTGGCTCAACGTGGAAACCCACGCCGCCGTGGCCGACGAGGCGCTGCTCGATACCCTGTTGCCCCGCCACCAGCTGGTCTTGGATTGCACCGACAACCTGGCCATTCGCAACCAGCTCAATCAAAAGGCGCGCCAGCACAGGGTACCGTTGGTCAGCGGCGCCGCCATCCGGCTGGAGGGTCAGCTCTGCAGCTTCACCTGGCAGGAAGATGAGCCCTGCTACGCCTGCCTCAGCGCCCTGTTTGGCGAGCAGGCCCTCACCTGCGTCGAAGCCGGGGTACTCGCCCCCGTGGTGGGCCTGGTGGGCAGCCTGCAAGCGCTCGAAGCCATCAAGATCCTGGCCGGCATAGGCAAGAACTACAGCGGCCGCCTGCTGATGATCGACGGCCTGAGCGGCACCTTCCGGGAGATGAAGCTGCCCAAGCGCCCCGACTGCCCGGTCTGCTCACATCCGTAAGCACGGCAACTCATGCATAGCGAGGAGCTCAGTTGCCGCCAATAAAAAGCCGACCCCATGGGTCGGCTTTTTGCATTGTTTTTTACGTCAAGTGCCGTCAGAAAATACCCTTGGCCTTGACTCGTTTGATGTTGGCGACTTGAGCTGACAGATCTTCCACTATGGGCTCAGCCTCAGCGCCATCACTCCCCTGTCGCACTGGCGCACTGGCCAGCCGCTGGATCAATCTGTGCTGCTCGCGGATCAGACGCGATTGCTCTTCCAGCTGACGGGATAGCAACTGGATGCTGCTCTGCAGCGGCGCCAGATCCTGCTCGCCTGCAGTTGATGGCAACTTGCCCGCAATCGCTTCAGCCAGCTGATCATGATCGAGAGGGGTTGGCAGACCTTGCCTCCGCTCATCCCACAGCTCGGTGGGCTGCTGCTCGCCAAGGCGGCTCACTATCTCCTCCACCAACTGGTCAGAAGAGGGTGCTCCTCCCTGCTGGCCAAGACGACTCACGATCTCGTCAGCCAGCGAACCATTATCTGCCTGCTCCAGCCGCGGAGCCAGTCGCGCCACTATCTCCTCAACCATGGCATCCGTAGCGGGGCGTTCGTTGCCCTCCCCGCCCAGATGGAAGCCACAACTGGCAAAGGCATGGCGCAGGGTGGTCATGCTCACCTGCTCCGGCCCCAGTGCATTGGCAATTGCCTTGCAGAGGTTGGGCGCCAGCACATACATGAACATGCCCGAGAGATAGATATCCTTGTGGAAACGGCTTTTGGAGAAGTCGAACTCCTCGCTGCCATCCTGGATCTTGCGCGCCCGCTGATACCAGTTCTGCAACACCCCGACCGCATAGCGATCAGACTCCAGCGCCCCCGGATCCATATAGATGGAGAAGGACATGCGCTTGAGTTGACTACTCATCGCCGACCTCGGCCATCACGGGCGCTTCGCGATAGACCTCATCCTCTTCGGTGGTGTAGAGGCAGATCTCGCGGGCCAGTGCGGACTGGGCATCATCCAGCAGCTCGACTCTGTCACCCAGGGTCGGGTAGGCCGCTTTGATGGCATCGTGGATGAGGGAAGCACCACCGCCGACCAGATAGACGCGGTTCGGGTTCTTGGCAAACTTCTTCGCTTCGTGGGCAACCTGGGAGCCCAGTTCGTCGATCTTGTTCTGCATCTTCTCGAGGATGCGCGGGATCTGGCTCTCGTCGTTGACCACCTCGCGCACGAAACTCATGTCGTGACGACGCTTGATGAACTCGTTGGCCACCAGATAGCTCGAATCGCTGTCTGCTGCCGCCAGCGCCTTGCGGGTGGCGTCGGTCACCATGGAGACGCCGATCTCGTTGTTGCCGTAGACATCGGAGACATCGTCAAACTCGCCAACGATAATACCCATGTCCAGGGTGGTGCCACCGCAGTCGATCACCAGCGTCTTGGTAAATTCGTTGCAGCCCGAACCGACCAGACGGGAGAGTGCCGCTGGCAGGCTCTCCGGCATCACTTCCACGCTGACGATGTTGAACAGTTCGCCCTTGTTGAGGGTGATGGCACGCATCAGGTTGCGACGCTTCTTCTCGATCTTCTCTTCGTTACGCTGGCAGTCATCCGGGTGATAGAACTCGGTGATGGGCAGGGTCACGGTAATGGCTACGTCACATGGAGTTACACCGGTTTGCAGCAGGGCATGATGCACGGAGAGCAGGTTGAGATCGTCATACTGGTACTCAACATGAGTGGTCGCCAGCGATTTGTCCGACGTCGCATCATAGGTGTACTTGGTATTGCCTATCTCGTAGTTGTAGATCTTCTTGTCTTTGCGCAATGCGGCGCTCTTCCAGTCCTTGCGAAAAGAGTTGGGAGAGATGATGGTCTTGAGCACCTTGTTCTCAATCCAGCTCACCTTGACGTTGGTCGAGCCATCATCGATGGCCATTTTCATTACTTCAGACATGGGGGAAGCACCTGTTGATAGAGCAAAATTGGTCCGATTGCCTTGCCAACTGCCACTGGCAAGGCGATCGGACCACTACATACACGGAGTTGAAAGGCGACAAGTTTAATGAGTTTCTAAAATCCGGTGAAGCAAATGATTGAAACCGGAAGGGTCTTCCGCCGGCCAGGCGTGGTGACCCTCGGGGGTGTGGATGGTGGCGTTGGGCAGGGAGGCGAACTGCTCCACCCGCTTGGCGAGCGGCAGATAGTCGTGACTGGTGGAGATGATGGCCACCGGCTGCCAGATGTTGCCGAGCCGGGCGCGTACCGACCAGCCGGGCAGCGCCTCCAGCAGCGCCTTGTAGGTTTTCTTTTTATTGCGCACGAAACGCAGCCGGAAGGTGTGGCGCACCTGAGCCAGCTCAGGGCCGGGAAAGAGCTCGCGGCCGAGCCACCAGGCGAGCGGACGCATGCCAAACCAGCGCAGCCACTTGAGGCGCTGGGCAAGCCGCTCCTGCTCTTTGGGAGTCTCCAGCAGAAATTCGCTAAAGCCGTTGACCAGCACCAGCCCCTGCACCTTGTGCGGCAGTTGCAGCGCCAGCTCCAGCGCCACCATAGCCCCGAGCGACAACCCCACCACCCAGGCGGGGCCGGATTGCTCATCAAGCCAGCGCACTACATCTGCCGCCAGAGTGGCCACGTCAAACGGTCCCTCCTGCATGCTCTGGCCGTGGCCACGCAGGTCGAGTGCCACCACCCGGTAGTGCTCGGAAAAATGCTCAATTTGTGCCTGCCAGTCGAGGCTGGAGGAACCCAGCCCATGCAGCAGCAACAACAAGGGGCCCTCCCCCGCACTGCGCAGGGCAAGACCGTTGGATTTCATCACCTGATTGCGGCGCATCAGTTCATTGCCTCTCGACTCATCCGCTGAACCATCCTGTTGTTCGTTTTTTATGCTTCAACCAGATATATCCCGCTCAGCCCTCGCTGACCAGACTCACCGCCTTGATGTAGGCGTAGATCTGCTGGTTCGGGGCGAGCGCCAGCCGTCTGGCGGAGCGGCTGGTGATCCGGGCCAGCAGTATCTGCTGACCCAGCGCCAACTGCAACAGGGTCTGGCCAGGCCGAACCTCGCGTTCAGCCAGCAATCGGGTGGTGAGGCAGTTGGAGAGACTGGAGTGCTCGATGGGGGACGTGGCGATCACCACGTCCCGCCCGGCCACCTTGATCTGCAGGGGCCCCCCCTCGTCCGGCACATGAGTCATGGTGACGCGCAACTGTTGCTCACCAAGCTGCAGAGTCGCCATCTGCTCGTCGTTATCGTAGTGAGAGAAGGTCGCCGTCAGCATCACCCCGGCATCGTCGCGACTGGCGAGCGAAAGGTCGGTACGGGCGAAGATCTCGCTCGGTCGACCTTGCGCCTCCACCCGGCCATCCGCCAGCAGCACCAGCTGATCGCAGAGCAGGCTCACCTCCTCCATAGCGTGGCTGACGAAGATCATCGGAATGCCGCTCTCCTGCTGCAAGCCCTTGAGCACGTGGGCCTGATGGATGCGGCTGCGTCTGTCCAGCGCAGAAAAAGGCTCATCCAGCAACAGCAGATCCGGTTCGGCCAAGAGGGCCCTGGCCAGCGCCACCCGCTGGCGCTGGCCACCAGATAGAGCATGAGCAGGCTGCCCCAGCAGTTCGGCAAAGCCAAGCCGCGTTGCCAGCGCCTCGGGCTGCCAACGTCCTCGCCCCTTGCGGGCCGCCAGTTGCAGATTGCCGAGCACCGTCAGATGGGGAAAGAGGCGCGAATCCTGAAACACCAGACCGATGCGGCGCGCTTCTGGCAGCAGATCGCTCAACCCCCGGCCCTGCCAGTTCAAGGTGTCGTCCGGTGCGCGGTCCAGCCCGGCGATGATGCGCAGCAAGCTGCTCTTGCCGCAGCCGGAGGGGCCGAACAGGCCGAGGATGCCCCCAAGCGCCAGCGCCAGCTCGCAATCGAGAGTAAAGGCGCCGAACTTGCGCTGCACCTTGAGTTGCAGCGGGCGTGCCGTGAGCTGCAGCGGGTGTGTCGTGAGGATTTCACTCATCCGAACAGCCTCCGTTGCCGGCGCTGCAACACGCCGTACACCAGCACCAGCATCACCAGCGAGAAGCCCATCAGGCCGCCCGCCAGAATATGGGCATTCTGGTAATCCATCGCCTCCACATGATCAAACAGGGCAATGGAGAGTACCTGGGTCTCGCCCGGGATATTACCGCCAATCATCAGCACCACCCCGAACTCCCCCAGGGTGTGGGCAAAGCCTAGCGCCGCCGCCATCACAAAGCTGGGCAGCGTCATCGGCAAGATGATGTGAAAGAAGCGCTCAACCGGGCCGAACCCCAGGGTGGCGGCTGCCTCAAGCTCCTTGTTGCCCATGTTGACAAAGGCGGAGGTGAGCGGCTGCACCACGAAGGGAAGCGAGTAGAGGATGGAGGCGAGCAGCAGGCCGGTAAAGCTGAAGGCGAGCGGCGCCCCGAAGGTGTCGCACCACCAGGCTCCCAGCCCATAGGAGGGGGAGAAGGCCAGCAACAGATAGAAGCCGAGCACCGTTGGCGGCAGCACCAGCGGCAGGGCCACCAGGGCCTCTACCACGGGTCTGAGCCGATGCTGGCTGCGCGACAGCCACCAGGCCAGCGGCGGCGAGAGCAGCAACAGGATGATGGTGGTGCTGGCTGCCAGCTTCAGGGTGAGCCAGACCGCCAGCAGATCCCCTTCACTCATCGCCTTCCTCCCGGGTAGATACCGACAACCATAGAAAGCGTTCCTTCATCGCACAGGCGGGCCGACCCGAAGGCCAGCCCGCCCTTAGCAGATCTGCCATGCCATCACTGCGGCAGTGCATAACCCGCAGCCTTGATCTGTGCCTGACCCGGCCCCTTGAGCCAGGCCACCAGCGCCTCGACTGCGGCCCCTTTCTTCAATACCAGCCCCTGCTGTTCGATGGGGGGGTAGAAATCAGCCGGCACGGCCCAGGCTTCGCCGGTCTTGCCCGCTTCCACCAGGTTGGCCCAGGCGACAAAGCCCAGCTCGGCGTTGCCGGTGTCGACGAACTGCCAGGTCTGGCCGATGTTGGTGCCGGTCAGCAGGCGGTACTGCTTGGGATCGATCTTGAGATGGTCGAGGGCCGCCATGGCTGCTGTGCCATAGGGCGCGGTTTTCGGGTTGGCGATGGCAAGGTTGCCTTTCCAATTGCGCAGAGTTGCCTCGTCAGGTGCAGGCCCCCCCTTCTTCCATAGCCCCAGCTGGCCGATAGCATAGGTGAAGCGCTCGCTCCCCTTGCCCTCCTGCTCCAGCTTCTGCGGGGTTTTCACATCGGCGGATAGAAAGAGATCAAACGGAGCACCGTGGCTGATCTGGGTATAGAGCACCCCGGTCGCGGCGGAGGAGATGGCCAGGGTGTGGCCGGTCTTGGCGGTGAACTCCTTGCCGATACGCTCTATGGTGCCCTTGAAGTTGGCGGCCACGGCTACCTTGACCTCGTCGGCCTGCACGGCACCGACGTGCAACGCACTGGCGCAGACCCCGGCAATGACAACGGATAACAGCGGTTTCATTCCTTTACCTCCTGACTGGGGCAGCTTTTGTTACTCCCCAAAACAGGGCCACGGCTCCCGATGAACCTGCGCCCCTCAAACAGGTCAAGCTTGCCAGCGGGCGGCGGCAGTGTTGTCGCTCTCCTTGGCCTCGACCCAGCGTTGTATCCCTTCGGCGGTCAGCTCTTTTTTCCAGAACGGTGCCCGGGTTTTCAAGAAATCCATGATGAAGTGGCAGGCCTCGAAGGCCGCCTCGCGGTGGGCACTGCTCACCACTACCAGCACGATCTGATCGCCGAGCAGCAGCTCGCCGATGCGGTGAATAAGGGTGCACTCCTGCAGTGGCCAGCGCTCGCGCGCCTCCTGCACGATGGCGGCCAGCGCCTTCTCGGTCATACCGGGGTAGTGCTCGAGGGCCAGCCCCTTGACGTGCTCCCCCTGATTGAAGTCGCGCACCTTGCCGACAAAGCTGACCACGGCGCCGGTGTCCTGCCGGTTGGCAAGGCGGGCATATTCGTCAGCCAGCGAGAAATCCTCCCGCTGTACCAGAATGCGATCGGTCATGGTTGCGTTGCTCATCCTTAACCTCCGGTCGTTACTGGAGGGGCAGGGAAGAAGGCCACCTCATCGCCACCACACAGCTCAGTGGTGCGATCCACGGTCATTATTTCACTCATCATCAACCTCCGGTAACCGGTGGGAAGAAGGCGACCTCATCGCCATCGGTGATGGGCGTGTCGAGGGGCACCAGGGTCTGGTTGACCGCCACCAGTAGTTTGCCTGCTTCCAGCGCCAACGCCCACTTGTCGCCGCGCTCACACAGGGCTGCACGCAGCTGCTCGGCAGTGGCGTACTCACAAGGCAGGCTCAGCTCGTCGCAGGCCACCAGCTCTCTTACTTGCGCAAAAAAGAGTACCTTGATCATGCTTGCTCCCCGCTATTTGACCCCAACTGAAAATGGCCGGACTTGCCGCCTTTCTTCTCTACCAGACGAACCTGTTCGATCACCATGTCTTTTTGCACCGCCTTGCACATGTCGTAGATGGTCAGCGCCGCTACCGACGCAGCGGTCAAGGCCTCCATCTCCACCCCGGTCTTGCCGGAGAGCTTGCAGAGGGTGCGAATATGCACCCGGTTCTGCTCGGCCTGCGGCACTATCTCCACCTCGACCCGGGTCAATGCCAGCGGATGACAAAGGGGAATGAGATCCGCGGTCTTCTTGGCCGCCATGATGCCGGCGATACGGGCGGTGGCGAACACGTCGCCCTTGTGGTGCTGGCCGCTCAGGATCAGAGCCAGCGTTTCCGGCGCCATGGCGATAAACGCCTCGGCGCGAGCCTCACGCTCGGTCACCTGCTTGTCGGTCACATCCACCATGTGGGCTTCGCCGCTCTGGTTGAGATGAGTCAGGTTGGAATGGTTCTGGTTCATCACTTGCCCTCAAAGATGGGAGACAAAATTGCACGGCTTGGTGCGGGCATCGAGCTGATCGCGGATAAGCTTCTCCCACCCCAGCTGGCAGGCGCCGGTAGAGCCCGGCAGGCAGCAGATCAGGGTGCGATTGGCCAGGCCTGCCAGCGCGCGACTCTGCATGGCGGACCCCTTGATTTCGGCAAAGGAGAGCTGGCGGAACAGTTCGCCAAAGCCCTGTACGGTGCGCTCGAACAGCACGCCGACCGCCTCGGGCACCCGGTTCTGCTCGTTGAAGCCGGTACCGCCGTTGACCAGCACCACCTGCACCCCCTCATCGGCGATCCAGTCGCTTACCTGAGCCCGGATACGAAACAGGTTGTCGGGGCAGAGCGCGCGATCGGCCAGCTGATGGCCCGTTTCTGTCAGGGCGGAAACCAGATAGTCCCCCGAGCTGTCATCGGCGGCAGTGCGGCTGTCGGAAACCGTCAGCACGGCGATCTTGAGGGGAATGAATGCGTTGTTTTTCTGTCCCATCGGGCAGCTCCTTGTGGCTATGGGCCGTCAACGAGGCAGGAAGAGAAGAGAGTATGAGAGGCCATCCGCCACTACCAGAACCGGTGTGGACAGAGTGGACTACTTGCTCAAGCGTTTGACGGCGGGCTGATTCTATCAAAGGTTTCACGAGATATGGGATTTAAAAGACTCACAAATCTGATGCTTGTCCCAGATATGCCGACTTGTTGCGGCACGCTCAAAAACACAGGCCGGGATACCCCGGCCTGAACTGCATGGTTAGAACCCTTTCACCCCGGTCATGTCGGGTAGCTGGTGCGCAATCCCCTTGTGACAGTCGATGCAGGTGGCCTGCCCCTCCTTGCCGAGGTTGGCCGAGTGCATCTTGGCGGCACGCTGCCCCTGCAGGGAGAAGTCCATGTACTCGAAGTTGTGGCAGTTGCGGCACTCGCGCGAATCTGTCTCTTTCATCCGCTGCCACTCCCGCTCCGCCATTTCGCGGCGGTGACTCTCGAACTTCTCGCGGGTATCTACCTTGCCGGTGATCATGCCCCACAGCTCCTTGGAAGCCTGCACCTTGCGGATGATCTTGTAGGTCCACTCATGCGGTACGTGGCAATCAGGGCAGCTGGCGCGCACACCGGAGCGGTTGGAGTAGTGGATGGTGTCGCGATACTCCTCGAACACGTTGTCCTTCATCTCGTGACAGCTGGTACAGAAGGCTTCGGTGTTGGAGGCCTCCATGGCAGTGTTGAAACCACCCCAGAAGATAACGCCGCCAAAGAAGCCCATCAGCAACAGCACCCAGAGGGCCGCCTTGGAGGGCGATTTGAAAGTGATCCACAGACGCTGGATAAAGCCGGGTAATTTCATCTATGGATTCCTCAGTTCAGCGCTTCAACCGGTTTGAACGTATTCCCCACCAGCGGCTTGGCATCCGCTTGCGGCACGTGGCACTGCAGGCAGAAGTAGCGACGCGGCGACACTTCGCCCAGGGTCATGCCATCGCGGGTTTCAAAGTGGGTCGGGCTTATCTTGGGGGCCTTCATGGCACTGGCATTCTTGAAGCTGTGACAAGCCAGGCACTTGTTGACCTTGGTATCCACCTCGTAGTTGCGGATATCGTGGGGGATCAGCGGCGGCTGATGCATGTACTGGCGATCATAGGGCTCGCCATCCTTACGGAAATTCTTCATGGGGGCGGCATTGGCATCAGTCACCAGATCGGTGGCGCCCCGCTCGGACTTGAGCCCACCGGTGCTGTTGGTGATCTCGGGGACGGCCGCCATCAGGGAACCCGCCATCAGGCAGGCCAGCATTGCTCCAATCAGCTTTTTCATTATGTGTTCTCCGACGTTTTTTCTGCCTTGATGGCAAAACCTACAGTGATTTCAAAAACTTGTTCCGCGCAAACATCGATGCAGCGGCCACAGTTGGTACACTCCTGAGCCGCAATCAAGGGCCCGTGACCGCGCTTGGCACCGTGAACGGGGCCGCGCAGGATCGGACGCTCCGGGCAGACCGCATAACAATCCATGCAGTTGTTGCACCGCTCGCGCCCTTTGGCAGAAATCTTGATGAATCCGACCCGGTTGAGCAGGGCATAGAAGGCCCCTACCGGACAGAGATGACCGCACCAGCCTCGCTCAACCACGAAGAGATCGAACAAGAACAGTACCGCCAGCAGGGCCCAGCCCGCCCCCATGCCAAACAGCAGACCGCGCATGACGAGCGACACCGGGTTGACCAGTTCCCACACCAGCACGCCTGTCACCGCCGGTGCCACCAGCGCCATAGCCAGCAGCCAGTAACGGGTAGCACGGCTGAACTGACCGTTGCCCTTGAGGCCAAGCCGCCCCCTGAGCCAGGCCGCAGCATCCGTGATGAGGTTGACCGGACAGACCCAGGAGCAGAAGACCCGCCCCCCGACCAGCCAGTAACCGACCAGCACAATGGCAGCACCCAGCCAGAGTGAGGTGATGGGCCAGTGGCCTGCCGCTACTGACTGCAGCAGGGTCAGCGGATCGGTCAGCGGCACCGTCTCCAGCAACAGCGAGCTGGAGAGGTTGCCCTTGAGGATCCAGACACCCGCCAGCGGCCCCAGCAGGAACAATGCGAGCACACCGAACTGACTGAGCCTGCGCAGCAGCAGGAAACGGTGGGAACGCCACCATCCCAGCTTGATGCGCGCCTCGGTCCCCGGATAACGACTCATAGTCCCTCCGGTTTACGGGTGGGCAGAGTGAGCCTGTCGCCAATAAGCGACTTGCCCGCCTTCGCCTTCTCTTCCCAGCCAAGCCGGTAGTGATGACCCAGCTCCCCCTTGGCGAGCTGGCGCGGAACCACCTTGATGGCGGCCTCCTCCAGCACGCAGGCATGCTCGCACTTGCCACAGCCGGTGCAGATATCGCTGTGCACTGTGGGCAGGAACATGGCGTGCTTGCCGGTACGCTGGTTGTGCTGCAGATCCAGGGTGATCGCCTTGTCGATCAACGGGCAGACCCGATAACAGACATCGCAACGCAAACCCAGATAGTTGAGGCAGGTCTCGTGATCGATGAGCACTGCCACCCCCATCCGTGCCTGATCGATGTCGGTCATCTGCTGATCCAGCGCCCCGCTCGGGCAGGCCACCACGCAAGGGATGTCATCACACATCTCGCACGGGACGGCTCGAGCCTTGAAGTAGGGAGTCCCCGTGGTCACCGGCTCAAACAGCCGGGCGAGCTTGAGGGTGTCGTAGGGGCACGCCTCGACGCAGAGTCCGCAGCGCACGCAGGCGCCGAGGAACTCAGCTTCGTCGAGGGCGGCAGGCGGCCGCAGCGCCTGAGCCGGCACTGCATGCACCTGCTGGCGGGCCATGCCGCCGAGCCCCACGCCAAGCAGGCTCACACCGCAAGCCCCTTTTGCCAGAGAGGCCATGTCGGCCAGAAACTGGCGACGACTACGACTCATCTCGACTCCCCGCCTCAGGCCTTCATCACCTTGACGGCGCACTTCTTGTAATCCGTCTCTTTGGAGAGCGGATCGGTGGCGTCCAGGGTCAGCTTGTTGACCAGCTGGCTCGCATCAAAGAAGGGCATGAAGACCAGTCCCTTGGGCGGACGGTTACGACCACGGGTCTCGACCCGGGTTTTCACCTCGCCACGGCGGGAGGAGACAATCACCTCTTCGCCACGGCGCACGCCACGGGCTTTGGCATCGTCCGGGTGCATGAAGAGCACCGCATCCGGGAAGGCGCGATAGAGCTCGGGCACCCGACGGGTCATGGTGCCGGTGTGCCAGTGCTCCAGCACGCGACCGGTGGAGAGCCACAGATCGTACTCTTTATCCGGCGACTCGGCGGCAGGCTCGAACGGCAGGGCGAAGATGACTGCCTTGCCATCGGGTTTGCCATAAAAACGCACCCCCTCGCCCGCTTTCACATAGGGGTCAAACCCTTCGCGATAGCGCCACAGAGTCTCTTTGCCATCCACTACCGGCCAGCGCAGACCGCGCGCCTCGTGGTACTGATCGAACGGCGCCAGATCGTGGCCATGGCCACGACCAAAGGTGGCGTACTCCTCAAACAGACCCTTCTGGACGTAGAAACCGAAGTGCTCGGCTTCGTCGTTCAGCAGCCCTTTGCTCTGCTCTTTCGGGAACTGGTTGACCTGACCGTTGGCATAGAGCACGTCGAACAGGGTTTTGCCCTTCACTTCCGGCATCTTGGCAATCAGCTCAGCCGGCCACACCTCTTCCACCTTGAAGCGCTTGGAGAACTCCATCAGCTGCCACAGGTCGGACTTGGCCCCTTCCGGCGCTTTCACCTGCTGGTGCCAGAACTGGGTCCGGCGCTCGGCATTGCCGTAGGCCCCCTCTTTCTCCACCCACATGGCGGTGGGCAGGATGAGGTCAGCGGCCTGGGCGGTAACAGTCGGGTACGGGTCAGAGACCACGATGAAGTTGCGCGGGTCGCGATAGCCAGGCAGACGATCGGTATTCATGTTGGGACCGGCCTGCATGTTGTTGTTGCACATCACCCAGTAGGCGTTGAGCTTGCCATCCTTGAGCATGCGATCCTGCAGCACGGCGTGGTAACCCACCTGCTCCGGGATGGTGCCTTCCGGCAGTTTCCAGATCTTCTCGGCGATGGCGCGATGCTTGGGATCGGTCACCACCATGTCGGCTGGCAGACGGTGGGCAAAGGTGCCCACTTCCCGCGCAGTGCCGCACGCAGAAGGCTGACCGGTCAGGGAGAAGGGGCCAGAGCCCGGCTCGGAGATCTTGCCGGTGAGCAGGTGGATGTTGTAGCAGAGGTTGTTGGCCCAGACGCCACGGGTATGCTGGTTGAACCCCATAGTCCAGTAAGAGACCACTTTCTTGCTCGGATCGGCATAGAGCTTAGCTAGCTTTTCCAGCTTCTCTTTGGAGACGCCGGAGAGCTTGGAGACAGACTCCACATCGTAGTCGGCCACGAACTTGGCAAACTCTTCGAAGGTCATCGGAGTGGCATCGCCACTGTCCGGATTCTTCGCTTTCTGCTGCAGCGGGTTGGTCGGACGCAGACCATAACCGATGTCGGTGACACCTTTCTTGAACACGGTGTGCTTGTTGACGAAGTCCCAGTTCACCTTGTCGTTCTGGATGATGTAGTTGGCGACATAGTTGAGGATCGCCAGATCGGTCTGGGGCGTGAAGACAATGCCGTTGTCCGCCAGCTCGAAGCTGCGGTGCTCAAAAGTGGAGAGCACGTGCACCTGCACATCCGGATTGGAGAGACGGCGATCGGACATCCGCGACCAGAGGATGGGGTGCATCTCGGCCATGTTGGAGCCCCACAGCACAAACGCATCGGCCTGCTCGATATCGTCGTAGCAGCCCATCGGCTCATCCATACCGAAGGTCCGCATGAAGCCGACGACCGCGGAGGCCATGCAGTGACGGGCATTGGGGTCGATGTTGTTGGTACGGAAACCGGCCTTCATCAGCTTGGCGGCGGCGTAACCTTCCCAGACGGTCCACTGGCCTGAACCGAACATACCGACGGCAGTCGGGCCCTTCTCTTTCAGGGTGGCCTTGAACTTCTCGGCCATGATGTCGAACGCCTGATCCCAGCTGATGGGAGCGAAGTCGCCATCCTTGTCGAACTTGCCGTTCTTCATCCGCAGCATGGGCTGGGTGAGGCGATCCTGACCGTACATGATCTTGGAGAGGAAGTAACCCTTGATGCAGTTGAGGCCACGGTTGACCGGCGCATCGGGGTCGCCCTGAGTCGCCACGACACGACCATCCTGGGAACCGACCAGCACGGAGCAACCGGTACCGCAGAAGCGGCAAGGCGCTTTATCCCAGTGGATGGCAGTCTTGTCGGTACTGGTGATGAGATTGGCCGCCAGGGTGGGGGCACTGACACCGGCCACGGCAGCGGCAGCCGCCACCGCATTGGCCTTCATAAAGTCGCGTCGACTCAGCTTCATGACATATCCTCGCATTGCTTGTCGCGTAAGTTATCGAGTGTATTTAACTGGCGCTCGCTCAAGGCTACGAACCGCATACCAGTGCCTCGTTTTTATCGCATCAACTAGAAACCACTCAGTCAGGTCATGGAGACCCGACTTCACGGCACCTTATTCACTGCTGGGCATCGAGTTCATCGAACTGATGGTAAATCAGGGCGGCAGAAAGCACGCCCGGCATCGCCTGTATCGCATCGATGGCCGTCATGATCGGCCGCTGGCTTGCCCCCTCCAGGGTCACCACCAGCTTGCCTTCGTCAGTGACGGCGTGGATCTCGGCACCGTCGAGGGCCGCGATCTCTTCTGCGAGCTGGTGACGCAAGGTAGGCTGGGTCAGCACCACCAGACTCGAAACATGAAACTCCTGACTCATTGTGACTCCCGGGTCATTCAATGCCTGATTCATTCTGACTCTTCTGCGCTCTGGCCGCCGAGCCATCCACCTTGATGCTGCCAACTGGGCAGTCCTGCACACAGGCACCACAGCCGTTGCAGCTATCGAGTTCAATGACCGGGGTGGGTACCCGCCCCAGTGTCGGAATAAAGCGAATGGCCCGCGGTTCACAGCTGTCCTGACAGCGCTGGCAATAAACCTGGCTATTGGCCAGGCAGTTGGCGGCAATGGACGCCTTGTATTGCCAAGGCGTCTCCGATGCTGGCCGGAACAGCGGCTCCTTGCAGGCGGCAACGCAGTCACCGCAAAAGGTGCACTCGCCGCGCTGAAAATCGACGGTGGGAAAACCGCCCTCGCCGTTTATCAGGATCTGCTCCGGGCAGGCGGCCAGACAATCACCGCAGCGGGTACATCCGGCCGAGAATTGCGACCAGGCCACCGACCAGGGCAGATGCACCGGAGGCTCGGCAACCCGCAAGCGCCCCCGAAACAGGCCACGGCGGGCAAGATCGATCTCTTCCGGCATATTGACTCCCGTTTCAGTGATGAAGGGTGCGGCACGAGTCCTTGATTGGCATTTTCGATACCAATTATAAGAGTGGGTGTATATTGCGGCCCTGACAAGTTAAGGGATATACCACCAGGGAGATAAACAGGGGGGATTTTTGCGCCAGATCAAAGCCTTGGCGCAGAACAAAAAGGGAGGTATCGATGAAAATACCTCCATATGAGGATTGCTATTTAATCAATGGCTATTTTTTGTGGTCAGCCACCGATTGAAGCAAGGTGAGGGGTTGCTCCGGCATTGCCTTCGTGCAAACGGTGGGTGGCACTCTTGCCGCTCAGGGCAGAACGAATCCGCTGTTGCAGCGCCTCCTGCTGCTCGTCTGCAGTTAGCAGATCCCGCAGCTCGACCCCATTGTCGCCAAACAAACAGAGGTGCAGCTTTCCTGCCGAGGAGACTCGCAGCCGGTTGCAACCGGCACAGAAATCCTTGCTGTAGGGCATGATGAGACCCACCCCACCCTGCGATTCCGGATGCATGAATACCTGCGCCGGGCCGTCATCCTTGCCGCGCAGCTGCTGCAGCCAACCACTCTCCAGCAGGCGCTGCTTTATCCCCTCACCGCTGACATGGTGATCGCGAAACAGGGTATCCATCTCGCCGGTCTGCATCAGTTCGATAAAGCGCAGCTCGATGGGCTTGTGCTTGATCCAGTCGAGGAAAGCCTCCAGCTGATAGTCATTAAGCCCTTTGAGGAGCACGGCGTTGATCTTCACCGATTTGAAACCGGCGGCGAGCGCCGCTTCGATCCCCTCCATCACCTCTGCCAGCTTGTTCTCACCGGTGATCTGGTGAAACTGGCGCGGGTCCAGGCTATCGACGCTGACATTCAGCACATTGAGTCCGGCGTCAAACCACTCGCGGGCCCGCTCTTTCAAGCGATAACCATTGGTGGTCATGGCGACTTTTTCAATGCCCGGCGTGGTCGCGATCACATTCACGATCTCGGTGAAATCACGACGCAAGGAGGGCTCGCCGCCGGTAATTCGTACCTTGCGGGTCCCCATGGCAGCAAAGCCATTCACTACGCGGCGGATCTCGTCGAGCGAGAGAAAGGATTTTTGTCCTCCCTTGTGACCTTCCGGAGGGCGATAGCCATCCGGCAGACAGTAGGTGCAACGGAAGTTGCACACATCGGTCACCGAGAGACGCAAATAGTAAAAACGACGGGAAAAACCATCTTCAAGAGGCAACATAAACACCTTTCCAAATACGGGAGGCCAGGGCATTTCTTTCCTGACCCTTACAGCTCGAACATCGGCTGACGGCTGGTTCTCCCCTATCCCAAGGACTTAGGCAGAACCGCTCGGAGTTCATCTAGTTTTTCGATGCTAACACAAGTTGGAGTACACTCCCACGCATCTTGACGACGCCTTGTCACAATTCAGAGGTCAATATCAACATGAGCATGGGACACAGATTCAGAGTCCATTCGGTCAGCAGCGCCATCGGGCGCGCAATGGTATTGATCCTCTTCATGGCCAGCCTTATTGCGGTCGTTGCCATGGTCACCCTCTTCTACTCGGTACCCGATGCCAAGGCGATCAACCTCTCCGGTTCGCTGCGGATGCAGGCTTACCGGATGGCTTACGAAATCGAGCGGGGCGAGAGTGTACTGGGCCGCCTCTCCCAGTTTGAAGAGACGCTGCACGCCGCAGAGCTGCAGGAGACCCAGCGCTGGATCACCCCTGCCTCCCTGCGCCGCACCTACGGCGAAGTGCTCGATCAGTGGCAGGAGATGCGCCAGCACATCGAAAACAGCACTCCCAGACGGTACACCGACAACACCGAGAAGTTTGTGGCGGCCATCGACAATTTCGTCAATCAGATGCAGTACCACGTCGAGTTCAAGGTACGGATGCTGGCACTGGCTGAGGGGCTCGGTCTGCTCGCCATCATCCTCATCGCCTGGTTTACCGTACGCTTTACCCGCAAGCAGGTGGTCGCCCCGCTCAATCAGCTGGTCTATTGTGCCCGCCAGATCCAGCGCCAGGATTTCGATCTGCAACTGCCCAGCCACGGTGAAAACGAGCTGGGGGAGCTGTCGCGCGCCTTTGTCACCATGGCCGACGAATTGGGCAAGCTCTATCGGGAGCTGGAGAACAAGGTGGAGGAGAAAACCGCCAAGCTGCAACAGGCCAACGACACTCTCTCCTTCCTCTACAGCACGGCCCAGAAGCTGCACGCAGCACCGCTCAGCACCCGCACCCTCATCAAGCTGCTGGACAGGGCGGCAGCCCACCAGCATATCGATTACATCCGACTGACCCGCTTCGAAAATAACGCCATGCCGGTCTACACCTCCGGGCGCACCGGCTGGCCCGGCGATCTCGATGCGGTGGCCAGTTTCTATCTGCAGATGGATGATCAGGAGTTTGGCCGGCTCGACATCATCAGCCAGCACCCCATTGACGAGCGGCTGATCAGAAACTTCACCATGCTGCTGGCCCAGGTGCTGCACAAGGATCAGACCCTGCTGCAACACCAGCGGCTACTGCTGATGGAGGAGCGGGCCGTCATCGCCCGCGAACTGCACGACTCGCTGGCACAGGCTCTCTCCTACCTCAAGATCCAGTCCACCCTGCTCAAACGCTCCTACGCCAAGGGGCAACAGGATAAGGCACAGGAGGCGATGCAGCAGATCGACGAAGGGCTCAGCAACGCCTACACCCAGCTGCGCGAGCTGCTCGGTACCTTCCGCCTCACCATTGGTGACGCCAATCTGGGTGAAGCGATCCGGGTAATGCTCGATCAGCTGCAGCCCCAGACCAACGCCGAGATCCGGTTCCACTACGGTCTGGCCGACTCGGATCTTGAAGCGGGCCAGCACATCCATATTCTGCAGCTGATTCGTGAGGCAGTGCTCAACGCCATCAAACATGCCAATGCGCAAGTGATTGATGTTAGCTGTGAGACCCTCGCCAGTGGTAACATTGAGGTTCAGATTTCAGATGACGGTGTCGGTATTGGACTCGCCAGCTCGGCGATTAACCATTACGGCTTGAGTATCATGAACGAACGCGCCAACAAACTGCACGGCCTGTTGACCATCAACGAACAGCAGCCACAAGGCACCCGTGTGCATCTGACTTTTCCCACCAGTCTAGCGAGAGACGCCTGATGGACGAGATGAAATACAGTGTTCTGGTCGTAGATGACCATCCCCTGATGCGCAAAGGGATTGTGCAGTTACTGGCTCTGGAAGAGAACATGGAGGTGATCGGTGAAGCCTCCAACGGTACTGACGCCGTGGCACTGGCCAAGGAGTCCGAGCCGGACCTGATCCTGCTAGATCTCAACATGAAGGGGCTCTCCGGTCTCGATACCCTCAAGGCGCTGCGGGCCGAAGAGGTCACCTCCCGGGTCGTCATCCTGACCGTCTCCGACGCCCGCCAGGATGTGGTCGCCCTGCTCAAGGCCGGTGCCGATGGCTACCTGCTCAAGGACACCGAACCGGATCTGCTGCTGGCCCAACTGGCCGACGTGATGACCGGCAAGCAGATCCTGAGCGAGCCGCTGCGCCCCTACCTCGAGAATATCTACGAGCTGGATCACCTGCAGCAGAA
This sequence comes from Aeromonas sp. L_1B5_3, assembly GCF_963866575.1. Taxonomy (NCBI): domain Bacteria; kingdom Pseudomonadati; phylum Pseudomonadota; class Gammaproteobacteria; order Aeromonadales; family Aeromonadaceae; genus Aeromonas; species Aeromonas sp. L_1B5_3. The sequence continues at coordinate 24,595 of NZ_CAWMDN010000125.1, read as the reverse complement.
GCTTGAGAGCTTAACGCGTCGCGAAATGCAAATCCTGCGTGAAATTGCAAAAGGCCTCTCCAATAAACAGGTCGCTTCCGTGCTCCATATCTCCGAGGGTACGGTCAAGGTTCATGTGAAGAGCCTGCTGAAGAAACTCGAGGCGCAGAGCCGTGTGGAAGCGGCTGTCATGTATCTTGAGCAGCGTAACTAAACGCCCTCAACCACTCGAAAAGCCACCCTTCGGTGGCTTTTTTCATTCTCTGGCACAGTCGCTGCATTGACCTATTCAGCAACTACTCAATGGAGGATGGAACATGAAACTGCAACCTTTGGCCCTGTTCCCCTTGCCTTCCCACATACTCCCGGGCGGCAAGCTGCCTCTGCGTTTGTTCGAGCCCCGTCATCTGCAGATGCTCAAAGAGTCATTCATCAACGATCAGGGCTTTGGCATCGTGATGGAAGAGTCTACCACCTCGGGACAAGCAGGTCGCATCCTGCCGGTCGGTACCCGGGTCAAGGTGACTGACTTCTACACCCTGAACGATGGGATGCTGGGGATCACCGTACTGGGGCTGGAGCGCTTCTGCATCCACGAGATGGAGACCGATGAGCTGGGACTGCGTCGTGCCAAAGTGGAAACGCTGCCCAACTGGCCCAGCACCCACTCCGATTTCCACGACAAATTGCTGGTGAATCGCCTGCGCGAGGTGTTCGAGCAGTATCCGGAACTTGATGAACTCTACCCGGAAAAGCGCTTTGAAGATGCCGCTTGGCTCTGCCAGCGCTGGCTCGAAATCCTGCCGATGCCGATTTATGAAAAGCAGATGCTGATAGCCAAACAGAACAGCGAAGCGGCTCGCAAATTTCTGCATCGCCTGATTTCACAATGACAAAAACAGCTTTGCAAAATGCAATTATTCCAACAATGAAAATCGAAATTTCGCATTTTGCAAATGAGTAGGAACACAACAAGCCATAACAAGAGAGAGCCGCTGCGCTAAACGGCCAAATTGAACATAAAAGAGTCATTTAAAAGTTGGCACAGATTTTTCATATAGATTTGTACAACCCGATTTATCCCGTGCTCTCTTCAGTATTTGCTGAAGATCTGGTCAACCCACAAAGTTGACCATTTTTTTTATCCGCGCGTCGGCAAACGCTGACCAAAGTGACGCTGCAGGCAGTCACGCAGCCGTGACAAGGTGATCGGCTTGGCGAGAAAATCATCCATCCCCTGCGCCAGACAGCAGGCCTTGTCCTCTGCCATTGCATTGGCCGTCAACGCGACGATGGGCATGGTGTAACCCATCTCCCGCAGCCGTCTGGTCGCCTCCAGCCCGTCCATCTGCGGCATCCGCATATCCATCAGGATCAGATCCGGCTGCTGTTGCTCCACTTGCGCCAGCGCATCCAGCCCATTGACGGCCAACCGGACATGGCTCACCAGTTTTTGCAGCATCAGTGACACCACCAGCTGATTGACCGGACTATCCTCCACCACCAGCACATCGAGCGGCAGCAGGGCGGGAGCACTCTCTTCCCGCGCTGGCTGGCAGTGACAGGGCAGCGCCATGTTGCTGAGCTCAAACCAGAAGCAACTCCCCTTGCCTGGCTCACTCTCCAGCCGGATCTCCCCACCCATCAGGGAAACCAGCCGCTTGCTGATGGCAAGGCCAAGGCCGGTCCCCGAGAAGCGACGGGTGGCCGAGTTATCAACCTGCGAGAAGGGTTCAAAAAGCTGGGCCTGATCCTCCGGGGCAATCCCGATCCCGGTATCACTCACCGAAACCCGCAATTTCTCCTCATGCCAACTCAGCCGCAGGGTCACCCTCCCCTCATCGGTAAATTTGAGGGCGTTGTCGAGCAGATTGCCAATCACTTGGGAGAGCCGCATCGGGTCTCCCTGCAACTCCCCGGGCACCACATCGTCTACTTCACAGCACAACTCGATCCCCTTGGCATCGGCCCTTGCCTGCAGCGGCTCGATAAGCGACTGACAGAGGCGTTCTGTCTGCATCGTCTCGCAGTGAAATACCAGGGTCTGGGATTCGATTTTCGAGAAGTCGAGCACATCATCGATAATGGTTTGCAGCAGTCTGGCCGAATGGGTCGCGTGACGCAGCAGGCTCTGCTGATCCGGTGCCAGCTCGGCATGTAGCAAGAGATCGAGCATGCCCAGCACCGCGTTCATCGGAGAGCGGATCTCGTGGGTCATCATGGCCAGAAACTGGGATTTGGCGCGGTTGGCCGCCTCGGCCTCGTCCCGCGCCCGAGCCAGCTCCTCCTCACGCCGGATCTGGCTGCTGATGTCCCGGGCAGTGCCGCGATAGCCGATAAAGTTGTGCTCTTCATCAAAGCTGGGCTCGGCGCTCACCTCCATCCAGCAAGGTCCTCCCTGCAGAGCGACCTGCATCCGCACTGCGCGAACCGGCTGACGCTGTTCCAGCAATTCGAGGTAGACGTTGGCTTCCCGGCTGCCCTTGTTGCAAACATAGTCATAGAGGGTCGGCCGGGTAGAGAGTGGCATCTGCTCATCAAGATAGCCGGGCTCGGAGGCGTAGCTGAGTCTGTGCTCGGCATCCGTCTCCCAAAACCAGTCCGACGCCATGGCGGCAAAACTGCGAAAACGGCGCTTGCTGGCCTGCAGCGCCTCGGTCTTGGCCGCAACTTGCTCCTGCAAGCGGGCCCGATAAGTGATGTTGACCAGTGCCTGCGAGATGAGCGGGCGGCAGCGCTGCATCGCCGCCTTGCTGGTGAGGTCGAACGTGCCGGCACGGGAGTGGCGGCAGATGATGGTGGCGCTGAATCCTGGGGCCTGCAGCCCGGTGAGCATCAGGCTCGCCCATCCCGGAACTGCAGCGAGATCCGACAACTCCGGCAACTGGGAAGGGTCGTAGATCACCAGCGTCTCTCCCGCTATCGCCCGGCCAAATGCCGGTGTCATGGCCCAGTTACGTCCCTGCTCCACAGGATCGGTTGTGAGATGGGTGACCCCTGCTTTTCCTTCCCAGGCCACCACATCCGCATGCTCAAACCCGATAAAGGGCTTAAGAACCTGAATGAGGCTCTCCAGCACCTGCTCCGGCGTCTGGGCATCGGCCAGTGTCGCAACCCCGCTCAACAGGGTCTGGGATTCATGCCGGTATTTGGCCTCGCGCTCACGACAACGCATCAGATCGACCAGAGTGGTCTGCAGTTTGTCGCCTAGAGCTTCCAGTTCGCTGTTGCCAATCATCTTGTTGCCTGTTCTCTAACGGGTCAGGAAGATCACGCTCGATACCATCAGGTTGCCGTGAGCCAGCTCACCGTGGGGCAGCCGCCCCTGCTCGCCGAACGTAAAGGGAGTGATAAAAGGGATCTTGCCGAGACGAGCACGGCTCTGTTCGACAAACTCGCACAACATATCACCAAGCGCCAAACGACAACCAGCACAAAAGATGATAAGCGCGCCGATAGGCTGCAATTCCACATCGACACCATAGCCCGGCTCGATCCGGATTGCATTGAGGCTACGTTGCAACAATCCCTCCTGACTGCTGTACATCAGGAGCAACCGTTCGCCCGGCGCCACGTCGGTAAAGAGGCGCAAGCCTCCCTGCTCGGTAACCGCCTCCGGATGAGAGAGCTTGTAATAGGGAATGCCATCGAGGGAGCCCACCTGACGAGCCAGTGGATTAAGCGTGGTTTCGCGCAAGATGGGGCCCACAGGCCAGGGGGACTCGCGCCCGCACCAACGGGCATAGACCTCTGCGGCAGGCTGGTGATCAATAGTCAGCACCTCCCGCCCATGGCCGGCAGTGATCTCGCCGCTGCATTCGGCGGGGACGTAGCCGGAGTGAAACTGAAACGCGAGCTGGCAGTCGGGATAGAGCACCGCCAGCACGATGCCATCGCCGGTCATCGACTCATCCCAACAGAGTTGCCAGTTGCCGCTGACACTGTTGTCAGCTGCAGAGCCCCCCACCACGGGTACGGATGCACCCAACTCTGCCTCAATGCCGGCCAGCAACCCCTCCTCCTGGCCGGGACTGGCATGAAAGAGGATAAGCTGGGGCAACTCGCCGGGTCGGCCACAATCACTCATGGCGCGACGCAGCAACTGCCTCACATCGACCTGACTACCGCTGGCCCCTGCTATGCCGTAGGCACCCGCCTCATCGTAAAACGCCGCGACAGCGAGACCATATCCCTGTCTGGCATGATGGCCCACTTCGGTCATCACCCCGCCGCAGGAGCTGCACCCCAGCACACGGGTGGTCGGGAATTGGCGTTTTAGCTCGGAACAGACTATCTCGCCCTCATGGGCCTCGGTAAAATAGATCAGCAACAGGGAGGGAGCCTGCATGGAATGGTGGCGCAGTCGCGCACAGATCTCTTGAGCCGCCAACGCTGAGCTTTCAGCGAGGGAGTGAACGGTCAGAAATTTCAACACCATCTCCTTGTCGTATTAACGGATGCCAGTCGCAAGCAAAAATCATACCCTTATCAAACAATTACCTCGATTCACTTGCTAATATAGCGGTCAACTGAGACCAATGACAGGATGCCTTCATGTGGCAGAAAAACATCAATGACTTCGAGCGGGTCGTAGCCATCGGTGGTGGCCACGGTATGGGACGAGTGCTCTCATCCCTCTCGTTCTTGGGTCAACGCCTGACCGGCATAGTCACCACAACAGATGATGGTGGCTCCACCGGACGCCTGCGCAAGAGCCAGGATTGCATTGCCTGGGGCGATCTTCGCAACTGCCTCAATCAGCTGGTGACCGATCCCAGCATCGGCAGCATGCTGTTTGAATATCGCTTCGCCGGCCGGGGTGAACTGGCGGGACACAACCTCGGCAACCTGATGTTGCTGGCACTCGATAACCTCTGCGTCCGTCCTCTTGATGCTATCAAGCTGATCAGCGACATGCTCAAAATCGAGTCACAATTGCTACCCATGTCTGAATTTCCGACCGATCTTTGCGCCAACATGGAGTGTGGCACCCGGATCCTGGGAGAGGTCTCGATTGACCAGCTCGCCTCCCCACCGCTCTCCCTTGGCCTGATGCCCGAAGTGCAGGCCACCAGAGAGGCGGTACAGGCGCTGCAACAGGCGGATATGGTCATACTCGGACCGGGCAGTTTTCTCACCTCCATCATGCCCCCCTTGCTGCTGGCCGAGATCTCCCAGGCCATCAGCGAGAGCAACGCCATGGTGGTCTTTATCTGCAATCTGGTAGCGGAGAAAGGGCCAGCTGGCCAGCTTGATCTGAAGAGCCAGTGTCGCTGGCTGGAATCAAGAATAGGTCAGGGACGGATTGACGCCATCCTCGCCCCCAGCGAGGCCGGAGGAGCAGGGGAGTGGCAAGGCAAACTGATCGAGGCGGAGTTGGGGGAGAGCGAATTGCCTCACCGCCACGATCGCTTGAAGCTGAAACTTGCGCTGGACAGAGTGATCCAGCATCTGCTCAACGCACGCTGATTAATCTGCATGCGCCGAACCAAACAGCCTCACTGATAGGTTGCGAGGAAAGAGAGAACCTGGGGCAGGGAGTGCTCCAGCTCTTGCAATTGACGCCCCGCTTCACCGGCATCGGCCTGCTTGCAGGCCATCTCCAGCGCCATCACCTGCTGGTAGCTGGGCATGGCGCCGTAGCTACCACAGGATGATTTCATGCTGTGGGCCACTCTGGCCAGTTGTGCCCAATCGCCCTGCTCATAGAGTGGCCTGAGCTGACCCAACTGCTCACCCACCTCTTCGATAAAGACAGAGATCACCACCGGCAACATCTCCTGACCAATGTCATCGGCCAACTGCTGCAATACCTTGCGATCTACCCACTCCATGTGCGCCTCCCCAGAAAGGTATTCAAACAGACCATACTATAGATAATTCCATCAACAAGATCGCCTGTACAGCCGTTATTCCTCTGATGATGAAGTGAGCTCCAAGGTGAAAAACGTGAGAGATCTCTCACTATCGATACAGTACAAATGGCAAAAGATACAAACAAATTGCCATTAATTAACAATTGAACAACAATCTGTTTTGTCAGAGTGATATTGCTCAGCAACACCTCTCATCCCTTTTTGCCTTTATGGCTGCTGCGAAGAACCAGGGTAGTTATCTACCCTGGTATTTTTTTATGGTGTGACGCCGATTTGGTTAGTCGCCACCCGCTCCCCAAGCCGGAACAGATTGAATTCGCCGGGGGCCATCTTGATCCAGTTCTCATTGCCGGTCAGCGGCCGCGTCGTGACCAGCGTCACCACATCGTTGGGTGTGGTCTCGCTCTGGAAATCGATCACCACCTCTTCATCCAGTAAACTCGCCTCGCCAAAAGGTGCACAGCGAGTCAGCCAGTGCAGGTTGTTGCTGCAGTAGGTCATCACATACTCCCCGTCCGAGAGCAACATGTTGAACACCCCCAACCCCCTGAGCTCATCACACAAGGTGGCCATATAGCGAAACATGGCGGGAAAGTTGGCGGGACGCTTGGGGTATTTCTGCTCCAACCGGTCGAGCAGCCAGCAGAAGGCGTGTTCGCTGTCGGTGTCTCCCACCGGACGATGTCGCCCGGTTGGCAACTTCTTGTAGCCGGTGAGCTGGCCATTGTGGGCAAAAGTCCAGTAACGGCCCCACAGCTCGCGGGTAAAGGGGTGGGTATTTTCCAGCGAGACGCAGCCACGGTTGGCCTGGCGGATATGGCTGACGACAGCGCAGCTCTTGATGGGCAGCGCCTGCACCAGTCTGGCGATGGGTGACTGGGCGCTGGGTTCGGGATCCTTGAAGGTGCGAAAGCCCTTCCCTTCGTAAAAGGTAATGCCCCAGCCATCCTTGTGGGGGCCGGTCTTGCCGCCACGCAGCATCAGGCCGGTAAAACTGAAACAGATATCGGTCGGCACATTGGCACTCATGCCGAGCAGTTCGCACATATCCGGATGCCCCCTTCCTTGACTACATAACAACTGGCTTAGCTCTCGGGCTGGCCAGCAAAAACCGGATTAGAAGAGCAGAGAGGAGTGCATCACTGCTACTCCTCCCTACTCCTTTATCGACGAGTTGCCGATTACTTGGCCATCTCTTTTTCGACCAGCTGGATCAGGATGTGGATCACCTTGATGTGCACTTCCTGAATGCGATCGGCATAGCCAAAGTGCGGCACGCGGATCTCGATGTCGGCCAGACCGGCCATCTTGCCGCCATCCTTGCCGGTCAGGGCGATCACTTTCATCCCCTTGGCGCGGGCAGCTTCGATGGCCTTGATGATATTGCCGGAGTTGCCGCTGGTGGAGATACCGAGCAGCACGTCGCCACGACGGCCGACCGCTTCCACATAACGGGAGAATACGTAGTCATAGCCAAAATCGTTGGAGACACAGGAGAGGTGGCTCGGATCGGAGATGGCGATGCCGGCGTAACCCGGGCGGTTCTCGCGATAGCGACCGGTCAGCTCTTCGGCAAAATGCATGGCATCGCAGTGGGAACCGCCATTGCCGCAGGAGAGCACCTTGCCCTCCTCCTTGAAGGAGTCGGCCAGCAGCTTGGCAGCCGCTTCGATGTTTTTCAGGTTCTGCTCGTCAGCCAGGAAAGCCTGCAGCACGCTGGCAGCTTCAGTCAGTTCGTTGCGGATCAATTCTTGGTACATGATGTCTCTTCCACTGTTTTTAGTGTGCGTGTAAGTCACCGCTATTCTCGCACAAGCCAATCCCGGAGTCGCCCCCTCCCCCCTGCAACACAACCCTGTTGCCACGAGCGTTACGGGGATCACAGTCGCAAGGTAATGAAGATGTAAACAGCTTGATAACTTTGTGCGTATGAATTACAACAGGGGCCATATCCAACAGGTCTGACCTCTGGATCAGTGACGCCACGTTGGCAATCTTTCACGCAAGGAGCAAGCAATGACGACGACCCTCACTCTGCTCGGGGTGATCCTGGTTATCGGAGCCCTGGCCTACCGCCGGACATCCCTGTTCATCTCCACCCTGGTCACCGGCGCTGCGCTGGTGCTTGGTGCTATCTATGGTCATGTGCCCTTGCTGGTCTGGGCGCTGTTTGCGGTGATCGCCATCCCGCTCAACCTGGTGGAATTTCGCCGCACCCAGATAACCAAGCCGCTGTTCAAACTCTACAAATCGATCATGCCGGAGATGTCTCGCACCGAGAAAGAGGCGATTGAAGCGGGTACTACCTGGTGGGAAGCCGATCTGTTCGCGGGCAACCCGAACTGGAAAAAACTGCACGCCATTCCGGTCGCGACCCTCTCGGCTGAAGAGCAGGCCTTCCTCGATGGCCCGGTGGAAACCGTCTGCCGCATGGTCAGCGACTGGGAAGTGACCCACGAGCGTGCGGATCTCTCCCCCGAGGTGTGGCAATACCTGAAGGACAACAAGTTCTTCGCCATGATCATCAAGAAGAAATATGGCGGCCTCGAATTCTCGGCCTACGCCCAGTCCTGCGTCCTGCAAAAGCTGTGCGGCGCCAGCGCCGTGCTCGCCTCCACCGTCGGCGTGCCCAACTCGCTGGGCCCGGGCGAACTGCTGCAGCACTATGGCACTGACGAGCAGAAGGATTACTACCTGCCGCGTCTGGCGGTGGGCAAAGAGATCCCCTGCTTCGCCCTGACCAGCCCGGAAGCGGGTTCTGACGCAGGCTCCATCCCCGACTTCGGTATCGTCTGCAAGGGCGAGTGGGAAGGTAAAGAGATGCTCGGCATGCGCCTCACCTGGAACAAGCGCTATATCACCCTGGCACCTATCGCCACCGTACTGGGCCTCGCCTTCAAACTGCGTGATCCGGAGCACCTGCTGGGTGACGAGGAAGAGCTCGGCATCACCTGCGCGCTGATCCCTACTCACATCAAGGGGGTCGGCATCGGCCGTCGCCACTTCCCGCTCAACGTGCCGTTCCAGAACGGTCCGACTCAGGGCAAGGATGTGTTCGTCCCGCTCGACTTCATCATCGGCGGCCCGGCCATGGCCGGTCAGGGCTGGCGCATGCTGGTCGAGTGTCTGTCGGTAGGACGCGGTATCACCCTGCCCTCCAACAGCACCGGTGGTGTCAAGATGCTGGCCCTGGCGAGCGGCGCCTACAGCCGCATCCGTCGCCAGTTCAAGCTGCCCATCGGCAAAATGGAAGGGATTGAAGAGCCGCTGGCCCGCATCGGCGGCAACGCCTATATCATGGGCGCCGCAGCCAACCTGACCGTGACCGGTATCGACCTTGGCGAGAAGCCCTCGGTCATCTCCGCCATCGTCAAATACCACCTCACCGACCGCGCCCAGAAGTGCATCATCGATGCCATGGACATCCACGGCGGCAAGGCCATCTGCATGGGCCCCAACAACTATCTGGCTCGTGGCTATCAGGGTGCCCCCATCGCCGTTACGGTGGAAGGGGCCAACATCCTGACCCGCAGCATGATCATCTACGGTCAGGGCGCCATCCGCTGCCATCCGTACGTGTTGCCGGAGATGCTGGCGGCCAGCCACCCGGATCAGGAGCAAGCCCTCAAGGACTTCGACAAAGCGGTATTCAGCCACGTCGGTTTTGCCATCAGCAACATGGTACGCAGCTTCTGGCTGGGTGTGACCGGCGCCCGTTTTGCCGCAGCACCCTATGGCGACCAGACCAAAGGTTACTACCAGAAGCTCTCCCGCCTCTCTGCCAACCTGGCCTTCCTGTCAGACATGGCGATGGGCACCCTGGGTGGCGAGCTCAAACGCAAGGAGCGGGTCTCCGCCCGTCTTGGCGACGTGCTGAGCCAGCTCTATCTGGCTTCCAGCGCCCTCAAGCGCTATCAGGACGAGGGACGCCAGCAGGCTGACCTGCCGCTGCTTCACTGGGCACTGCAAGATGCCATGTTCAAGGCACAAGAGGCGATCGACGAACTGCTGCGCAACTTCCCGAACCGCTGGATTGGCCTTGTCCTGCGCGCCGTGGTGTTGCCGCTGGGTCGCGACATAAAGCGTCCGAGCGACAAACTGGACAACCAGGTTGCCCGCCTGCTGCAAACCCCGAGCGAGACCCGCAGCCGCCTGGCCAAGGGCCAGTACCTGACCCGCGAAGAGGGTAACCCCTTCGGTCTGTTGGAGCAGGCGCTCGATGACGTGCTGGCTGCCGAGCCGCTGTTTGACAAGGTGTGCAAGGCTGATGGCGTCAAGCGCCCCTTCCTGGCACTGGACAAGGTAGCCGACATCGGCCTGGCCGCTGGCGTGCTGAGCCAGAGCGAAGCGGAGCTGCTGCGCCGCGCCGAAGCAAGTCGCCTGCGCACCATCAACGTCGATGACTTTGACCCCATCGATCTGGTAGCCAACAAGAAGCTGTTTGAAGCCTCGGCTTACCATCGCGCCGCCTGATATCCAGGCACTCTGACAACGCCTCCCTTGTGGAGGCGTTTTTTATTTCATGGCTGCAACAGCGTGCACCAGCTCCCCCGACCAGCGCCCTTCCCCGGTGTCCTCGCCCGCAAAACAGTGCACAATAGCCGGCAAACCGAATCACAAAGGAAGCCAGGATGACCCTTGAGCACCTGATCCAGTGGCGTCGCGACCTGCACCGTCTGCCGGAAGCGGCCTGGAAAGAGTTTCGTACCACCAGCCTGATTGCCCACCATCTGAATGAACTCGGCTATCACATCGTGCTTGGCGACAAGCTGCTGGCCAGCAATCTGATGATGGGGCGCGATGTCGATGTGGCCGCCGAGAAAGCCCGCGCCCGCCGTCAGGGTGCCCATCCCGACTGGCTGGAGCGCATTGGCGACGTGACCGGGCTGATGGGAGAGCTGGATACCGGCCGCCCTGGCCCGACTCTGGCCTTTCGCTTCGACATCGATGCCGTGGAGGTGGAGGAGTCTGCCGCCGAGCAGCACCTGCCGCAGCAGGAGGGCTTTGCCTCCCACAACAAGGGGTGGATGCACGCCTGCGCCCACGATGGCCATACCGCCATCGGTCTTGGGCTGGCCAGCCGCCTGATGGCGATGAAAGAGGAGCTGTGCGGGCGCATCAAGCTCTTCTTCCAACCCGCTGAAGAGGGGTGCCGCGGTGGCAAGGCGCTGGCCGCAGGCGGTGCCCTCGATGATGTGGATGCCCTGCTCTCGCTCCATATCGGCATTCACGCCGGCAGCGGCGAGCTGGTGATCAACCCCACCGAGTTCCTCTGCTCAACCAAGTTCGACGTCCACTTTATGGGCACCGCCGCCCATGCAGGGCTCGAACCCAATGCCGGCAGCAATGCGCTGGCTGCCGCCTGCATGGCTACCACCGCCATGCTCGGCATTCCGCGCCACCGCGACGGCATGACCCGCATCAACATCGGCCAGCTCCACGCCGGCAGCGGGCGCAACGTCATCCCCGACCATGCCGAACTGCACGGTGAAACCCGCGGCGCCGACAGCGCCCTCAACGACTACATGTTCAGCCAGGTGCAACGCATCGTCGAAGGCACCGCCCTTGCCCACGGCGTCACCTACCGCATCATCAAGCAGGGTGAGGCCATCGCGCTCGACAACAGCCCGGCGCTGCAGGCCGAGCTGGCTGCGCTGGCTCGCAAGCAGGGGCTCGCCACCATCCAGACTCGCCGCTTTGGCGCCAGCGAAGATGCCGGTTTTCTGATGGAGCGGGTGCAAAAGCAGGGGGGCGAAGCGGCTTACCTGATCCTTGGCGCCGATCTGGCTGCGCCGCACCACCACAACGCCTTCGATTTCGACGAGCGGGTGATGCAGAGCGGGGTCGATCTGCTGGCGGCGTGGGCCCATGCCAGACTGGGGAATTGCGCTCATATCAAGGAATAAACCCGGTGGCCATCAGCTCGGAAACCTGAGCAAACAGGATCAAAAAAGGCGCCCATTGGCGCCTTTTTATTTGCCAACCGCTTGCTGCGGCGCAATGTCACTCAGCCGGTTGGCCATCACCGCGCTTGCGGTTGGTATTGGGACGACCGCCGGTCACAGCATCGGCACGCCCCTCCTCCTTGGCCTTCTCGGCGCGCTTTTTGCGCATCTCGCGCGGATCGGCGATGAGAGGGCGATAGATCTCGATGCGATCGCCATCCTGCAGCAGATCACTCCCTTTTACCGGACGGCTATAGATGCCGAACTTGTTGACCGACAAGTCGATCTCGGGGTGCTTCTGCACGATGCCGGACTGCTCGATGGCTGCTTGTACGCAGGTCTCGGGAGATACCCGCAGCGCAATCACCGTCTGGCGCTGCGGCAGGGCATAGACCACTTCGATATTGAGCTGATCAGGCACCGTACACCACCTTGGCCCGGTTGGAGAAGGCGGAGACCATGGAGCTCACCAGATCGCGGAACACCTGGCCAAAGGCCACTTCGATGAGCTTGGAGGTAAATTCGAAATCGAGGTCAAACTCCACCTTGCAGGCATCCACGTCGAGGGGAGTAAAGGTCCACCAACCCGCCAGCTTGCTGAATGGGCCGTCCACCAGCTCCATCCTGATCTGGCGGTTTACATCCAGCTGGTTGCGGGTAGTAAAGGTTTTGGCGATGCCCGCCTTGGCCACATCGACCGACGCCATCATGTAATCGTCACCCGCCTCATGCACGCGGCTGCCAACACAACCGGGCAGAAACTGCGGATAGGCATTCACATCGTTGACCAATTTGAACATCTGTTCGGCACTGAACATCACCAGGGCACTGCGAGTAATACGGGGCATGGCTTTTCCTCATCCAATCGCCGCGATTTTATCACCATGTTGGCGCTTTTGGAGGTAAAACCTCGGCCAAACTGCTCAGAAAGCGGCCACTTGACCCGTCGCGCGTTTTACAGCCGCCCCCGCCTACGTATAATACGAGCCTCCTAGTCATTGCCGGAAATCGCCCGTCATGAGCAAAAAAAACAGTAAAAACAAAGCCGGGTCCAGCACCATTGCACTCAACAGAACCGCGCGCCACGAATACTTCATCGAAGAGAAGATCGAAGCGGGTCTGTCCCTGCAAGGGTGGGAAGTCAAATCCCTGCGGGCGGGCAAGGCCAACATCAGCGAAGCCTATGTCATCTTCCGCGATGGCGAAGCCTACCTGTTCGGCTCCAGCTTCCTGCCACTGCAAGCGGCCTCCAGCCATGTGGTGTGTGACCCGACCCGTACCCGCAAACTGCTGCTGAGCCGTCGTGAACTCGACAAACTCGAAAGCCTGATTGCCCGTCAGGGCTATACCGTCGTCCCCCTCGCCCTCTACTGGAAACAGTGCTGGGTCAAGGTCGAGATCGGTCTGGTAAAAGGCAAGAAAGAGCACGACAAGCGCGAAGATACCAAGGCCCGCGAGTGGGATCGGGAAAAAGCCCGCATCATGAAGAACAAGTACCGCGGCTAACCCTCTGATGTCCGGACGATTCCCGTCCGGACACCTCACTTCCGGTTCCCCTCCCCCGGCCACTGCGCACAATAAATCGGCAAACAGACCACCCGCTGGCGGGAATAGCCATCAACGCCTTGCCATACCAGCATTTTTGCGTACAATCGCTCTTAACAACTTGGGGCTGATTCTGGATTCGACAAGATTCACGAAACCCAAGGTGCATGCCGAGGTGCGGTAGGCCTCGTTAATCAACCGCAAAAAAATAGTCGCAAACGACGAAAACTACGCACTCGCAGCTTAATAACCTGCGCTGAGCCCTTCTACCCTAGCTTGCCTGTGTCCTAGGGAATCGGAAGGTCATCCTTCACAGGATCGTGTGGAAGTCCTGCTCGGGGCGGAAGCATTAAAACCAATCGAGCTAGTCAATTCGTGGCGTGTCTCTCCGCAGCGGGTTGGCGAATGTAAAGAGTGACTAAGCATGTAGTACCAAGGATGTAGTAATTTTGGACGGGGGTTCAAATCCCCCCAGCTCCACCAAATACCGGTCCAACGAGGACCAACGAAGTCCAAGAAACCCGCATAACATAAGGCTTTGCGGGTTTTTTGTTGTCTTACGCTGTCCAATGGCATGCGTTGCCATCCAACCCTTTTAGGCATATCGTTAGGCATATGGTTTTGTATGCCTTCAGGAACGTATGCCTATGCCTCGTATCACCCGCCCCTTGTCCCCAACTGAGATCAAAGCTGCCAAGCCCAAGGAGAAGGAATACACCCTCTGCGACGGGGCTGGCCTGGAGATCGTCATCAAGCCCAATGGTTCCAAGTTGTGGCGCCTGCGTTACTACCGCCCTCTCACCAAGCAACGAAACATGATCAGCTTCGGATCATGGCCGGAGATGTCGTTGGCTGAAGCGAGAGAGAAACGCTCCGAAGCCAAATCGTTGCTGCAACAAAACATCGATCCCCAACATCATCGTAACGAGCAGGCATCCGCCGCGTTATCACAGAGCGAGCACACATTTGAAGCAGTCGCCAAGCGCTGGTTTGATGTCAAACGCCCTTCCGTCACCCCGGCATATGCCGAGGATCTCTGGCGTTCGCTCGAAATGTATCTGTTCCCCGAGATCGGCACTGTGCCCATTATGGAAATAAAGGCACAGCGAGCCATCAGGATCATCGAGCCCATCGCCGCCGCAGGAAAACTCGAAACCGTGCGCCGTCTCACCCAGCGAGTGAACGAGATCATGACCTTTGCCGTTAACTCCGGCCTGATCGATGCCAACCCTTGTTCGGGGATTAGCAAGGTGTTTCAGCGGCCAGCCAAACAGCACATGCCCAGCATCACCCCCAACCAGTTGCCGGAACTGATGAACAGGCTATCGAAGGCCAGCATCAATTTGCAGACCCGTTGCCTCATCGAATGGAGCCTGCATACCTTGGCTCGCCCCAGCGAGGCCGCTGGAGCCCGGTGGGCAGAGATCGATTTGGAGAAGAAACTCTGGCGGGTCCCACCAGAGCGGATGAAGAAGCGTAGAGGCCATGACGTCCCCTTGACGCCGCAGACACTTGCCTATCTGGAGCTCATGCGACCGATCAGTGGCCATCGTGAATTTATCTTCCCAGGGCTGCGCAATCCGAAAACTCACACCAATGAGCAAACAGCCAATGCTGCCTTGAAACGCATGGGATATGAAGGGACTTTGGTCGCTCACGGCTTACGCGCATTGGGTAGCACAACCTTAAACGAGAGAGGATTTGACAGAGACGTTATTGAAGCCGCTTTGGCACACTCTGACAAAGATGAAGTGCGCAGTGCATACAACCGCACTGATTATCTGGAACGTCGCCGAGAAATGATGGTCTGGTGGTCAGAACATATTGATGCAGCATCCAAAATCGGCTCAGCGCTGACATGGATACCACCAACAATGGCGGGTTGAATCGCCACCAGTGATCTAGACACGTCCCAGCCGTTCTAGGGCAGGATCGTCTACTGGGGCGAGGTCAGTCTATCTATCAAGTGATCCTCAGTCCGCAGGTGGCGTTCCGAGTGGGACCAAGCTCAGCTCCGGCGATTCTGGAGAACTTAGGAGACGAGGCTCACACTTCCACAACTCAGCCTTAACTGTCCGTTTTCGGTGTGGTACTCAGTAGAGCATGTAGTACCAACTGGAAACACACATGGAAACGACCAACAGTGATGGCACCAAACTGCGCGATAAGCTCAAACACCTACATGGTGCGGCACATGATCTAAAAAACAAGCTGCTCAAATTTAAGTTTATCTCTCGAAATGACTTACTGCTCACGATGCGAATCAGTCGAGACCTTCTACGTAACGAACGACGGCTGGGTGCTTGGCAAGTTCACGGTGAAGCGCCTAAACCAACTGGCTTACCTCCGTTTGAAGTAGAAAAGGGGTACTATGTTAATTGCCCTAAGATCCTGATGCCTGCTCGCCTATATCTACGACTTGCCTACCTAGACTTCCGGCGGCAGCAGTATGAGCAAGCATGGGGCAATCTCACCCAAGCCAGCTATTACATCGGTGTAGTCGATGCAGCTTTTTACTTCCTCTCACTTAGCAAACAAGCACAGGCTAAACGCGGTGGTATCAAACTAGCTGGGGTTAAAGCACGAGCTCGAGAATTGCTTACAGAACTGCAGCCCAGTGGTAAGACCGCAGAAGGAGGCTTGAGAGGCTGGAATGGAGATGTTAAATCTGCGCTAAATGCCATTCGTGACCAATTGATGCTTGAGATTCAGGAAGGCAAGTTGGTCTGGGATTTTCCAAAACCACCTAAAAACGATGAAAATCTAATGAAGAGAACGGAAAAAAACCTTCGGGAATGGCTCAAGCCTGGTGGCATTTTACATTACGACTTTAAACACAAAGATACCGCCCGCCCACCACCAACTGTGCGTTCTGAAGCTGAGCTCTGTGCATGGTGGGATAGTTTCTCGGTCAACCCGATGAGCATAAAAGCCTCACAGGTTATCAAAGAGCATATTCCGGCGACGAAACAGTCCAGCGAATACTGGGACTGGGAATAGCTATCTGCACAGGTACCGCCCCCTTGGTTTTGATGAATGGTATTCTCTTGGATGCACGAGAGACGCCATGTGAACTGGGAGGCAAGGGCTGCTAGCTTAGGAAGCCTCGAAAGGCTTCCTTTCGACATAAAGCCGTAGTCCATTATTCACCTAGCAAATTCTCCAGTTCACCATCGTTCAAGTGAAGTAACTCCCCGAGTCGGCGATACTTGGACCTGATATACGTCCGGCTACGTACCGGACCAGGCTTGGACTGGGTTTTGCTTGGGAGCTCTCCACGAAAGAATACTCTACCAGCACCCCCTTTCGGCCCCACACCAATGGGGGGTTTCATATACAGTTCCGGCTTGGTCATATAGTCGATAGCCAGCTCGATGTTTTTGCGCATCTTGCCATCCTTGTAGTGGATCAATCCTATCCCGACCTCCTTGTAGCTGCGTTTGTGATAATTGCAGTTGTAATAACGTCCCGGCTCGCCAGTCAGCTGTACCCAGTACTCCCCAATCTGCTGGGCAATAACGACATCCTCACGTCTCTTGGAGCCGTTGTAGATGAACATGCAGTGCAAGTGAAAACCCGCCCCTGAAGCAAACTCCAGCTTAGCCGCATAGCCTACAAAGTCATCAAAAATCCGGTTGTTCTTTCGGTTGTTCAGTAGTCGGCGGAACTGACCGAGTAGCTTGTCTGGGTAGCGATGACGCCACACTGGCTCCTGATAGTGCAAGTCAATACGCAGCAGCAGCAGCTTCTGATGCTGCTCAAATAACGCATCAATATAACGGACCAGACTAGCTCGATTTTTCTTAGGTCCAAGCATAAAGCTGTGCACAGCTTGACGATGCTCCGGTGTGCTGAGTTTCTCACGTAACAGCGCAATGTACCGTTGTAGCCCCTCATCTAACTGCTTTCTCGCTGCGGGGATCAGTGGGGGAGACTGTTGGAGTAGTGTTACCAGTGCTGCTGGAAACGGGTAGCTGAGACATATGTCCAGATCGGGATGCAGTCGGAACATTCTCATTGTTCTCAGAGGTGTAGAGGCCTCCAGCATAAGCTTTAACCACTTACAAGCTCGTTTGAACTCCCGATGGTCCCAAGCCTTGTGTTCTTTAGGCAGAAGATGAAACAACGCTTTGGAGAGCTTCTGAGCGCTCTTCAACGCGGAGCTCACCAATAGTCCTGGACCAGCCTGATAATCCTCCCATTCTGAAAGATGCGGTATAGCATGCAGCGATTTACTCACTGCTTTATCGACGCCCATATATAGCCCTCATGCTTTTAATGCGTATAGCTTACCCAGAGCTGTATTAGTACAGCCTGTATGTGACGTGTGGTTGTATTACGGCACTGTGGGTGCCGATATATGCCGTGTGGCAGGGCTGCTATTAGATAGACACAGGTATAGAGATTAGATAGATATCAAATAAACCCATATCGCACTTACTCTTGACATCTGTAAATTACAGGCGGCCATATTCAATATGGCAAGCCTAGCCTGGCTTTTTGCCTACGCTGTTACTATTCAAAGTTAAGTGCTGACCAGCAGCTATTCGTTCGCCCCTCTAGCCATGCATCTATTTCATTGCTCATCCACCCGACCACCATTCTTCCCAGCCTTATCTTTGGGGGAAAGGTTTTATCGAATCGAGGGGACTTTGGATTGGTCCAGTCATACAAAGTCGAGCGAGATATACCCAATTTCTCCGCAACTTCTCGTACTCTGAGTAGTTTCTTTTGACCGTTGTGTGACATGTGTTGTCTCCTTCCCGTTTGATGATGAGAGGGAGGGTAACGAGACTTTTTCGAGCACGCCAGCAGGCTTTTTCCCTCAACCGGTTCAGGTCGGGAAAAAGTGCAAAAATGCACAAGCTAAGGCTCCCTACACCTGCATACAAGTTAGTAAACCCCTGTGATGACTTGCCCTGTAGGGGAAGATGGTGGGGACAGTGTCCGATGCTCTGGTTAGTCACCGTAGCTGAACAGAAAGGTGTGGTTGCGAGTATTGCGTGGCTCGCATGGATATCATTGCTAGCCTCACCGACCTCCGACGAGCCATGGTGAAACCATGTCTCAGCACGATATTGCTTGGGCTCGCATTTCAGCCCAACAGCCTTAAGAAAAAATGTGTAGGGAATTTTCGACGAGAGGCCCTGTGATGCAAAGATAACAAGGACACGATCAGCTGCTCCCCTATGTTTACGTTGCATATACACCTAGCCTACTTGGTCGGTAATTACTTAGGGCGGCCCCTTAAACAACCAATGGACACGTTTCCTATCGCCATACCCGCTAATATATTGTCGCCTCTGTAAAAAAATAACACCCAAGGCATGCCCACTCTATCAAAGACAGACGCCAGACCTTTACCACAAGACTTGCTTGTTTCCTTACCTCTGAGCAAAAATGTGCATGCAATATTTTCGCAGAATCTTAATTCGAGCTTTTCTCATACACACATTACCTCCTGACACATTGAGATATATGTCCCACCAACTCAGGAGAAACTTATGGCGCACCTTATCGACACCATGGCCTACGTTGGCCAAACGCCCTGGCATGGCCTCGGCAATATATTGCCCCCACAACAATCTTTGGATATCTGGCTGCAGGCAGCCGGGATGGATTGGACCATCGAGCAGAGCGACGTGATGTTTAATGTCGCCTCCGATGCACTGCATATCCGCCCCTATTCCGACAGCAAGGTGCTTTACCGCTCGGATACCCTGTCGCCCCTGTCAGTGGTCTCCCAGCGCTATAACGTGGTGCAGCCTCACGAGGTGCTGCACTTCTATCAAGACCTTGTCGAAGCAGGAGGCTTTGAGCTGGAAACCGCTGGCTCCCTCAAGGGCGGCCGCAAGCTCTGGGCGCTGGCCAAGACCGGCCAGGATCTGAAGCTCAAAGGCGGCGATCTGGTGAAGTCCTATCTGCTGCTGGCCACCAGCTGCGATGGCACGCTCTGCACCACCGCTCAGTTCACATCCTTGCGGGTGGTCTGCAACAACACCCTGCAGATCGCGCTGCGTGACAGTACCGGGGCCATCAAGGTGCCCCACTCCACCCAGTTTGATGCCACCGCCGTGAAAGAGTCGCTGGGGTTGGGGCTCTCCCATTGGGATGAGTTCAAAGCTCAGACCAAGGCATTGGCCCAACGTCCGGTTGCCCCCGAAGAAGCGCTGCGCTTCTTTAGCGACCTGCTGGCTCAGCCGCTGGATGAGGAGAGCATCATCCTCACCCGACCAGTGCAACGCCTGCATGAGCTCTACCAGGGCGCAGGTATGGGCTCTGAGTTGGCCAGCTCCCGCAATACCGCCTGGGGCTTGGTCAATGCTGTTACCGAATTTGTGGATCACCATCGCCGGGCTCGCAGTCAGGATCACCGGCTCGATTCCGCCTGGTTCGGTCAGGGCGCTCAACTCAAAGCCCAAGCCTTGAACCAGGCACTCACCCTGCTGCAGTAATTACCCGCCCCTAATTCAAACCGCATAGCAACCTCACCCGGACTGGTGCAAGCCAATCCGGGCGGTGTCGTTTATGCCGCCGGCAAGGAGTCGTCATGAAAGCAAAAGCCAAATATGGTCAGGCACTGCGCCTGGCCTCCACCACCCAATTAACCCGCGAGCAATGGCTGGCAATCCGCAAGCAGGGCATCGGCTCTTCCGATGCCGCCGTGGCGGTGGGGCTCTCCCCCTACAAATGTCCATTGTCACTGTGGCTGGAAAAAACCGGCCGCAAGGAGCCGGAGGATATCGCCAACAAAGAGGCCGTACTGTGGGGCATCGAGCTCGAGCCAGTGCTGGCACAGGTCTACGCCAAGCGCACCGGCTACAAGGTGCGCCGGCTCAATGCGGTGCTGCAGCACCCCGAGCTCGAGTTCATGCTCGCCAACCTCGACCGTGAGGTGGTCGGTCATCCCGATGGTCCCGGCATCCTCGAGATCAAGACCGCCAGCTATCACAGTGCCCCGCAATGGGAAGAGGGAGTGCCGGTGGCCTATCAGTGCCAGGTACTGCATCAGCTCGCCGTCACCGGCCATGCCTGGGCCGAGGTGGCGGTGCTGATCGGCGGCCAGGATTTTCGGATTTATCGCATCGAGCGCGATGAGGAGAAGATCGAGGATCTCACCGAGCGGGAAGCGCAGTTCTGGCAGAGGGTGCAACAAAATCAGCAGCCCGAACCCGATGGCTCCAGCGATGCAGCTAATGCGCTGGGCTGGCTATTCCCCCGTGACGATGGCCAGACGGTGGATCTCTCCGATTCCCCCGAGTTCAACCAGATGTTCGGGCAACTGCTGCAATTGCGGGAACAGAAAGAAGCCGTCGAGCAACAGGAGTCCCTTATCAAACAGCGGCTGCAAGCCACCCTTGGCGAGGCCACCGCAGGGTTGTTTGCCGATGGCAAGATCACCTGGAAGCGCAGCAAAGACAGGATGGCGCCTGACCTGGAACGACTCGGCCAGGATCACCCCGATCTACTGAGCCACTACGTTAAGCCGGTGCCCGGCTCACGCCGCTTTACCATTCAACCCTTGAGGCAAACACCATGATCAAAGGACTGGCGATCACCCCGCCCGTGATCGGGCGGATCTGCATCGGCAAGCTGGTGCAAAAACAGGATAAGTGGGTACCGGAGAAGGATGACAGCTTCACCCTCACCACCCAGGTACAGCAGAAAGGGGGATGGTTGCTCCACCCCCTTCATCAGCACTATTTGTCACAAAAGAGTGCCCAAGGGCATGAGCAGGCCAAGATCCGCGCCATCCCGGTGCGGGTACTGTTCAACGACAGTGACCTGAACCTGCGGGCGGAATACAGCGCCTTTGACAGGCAAACCGGCAGGCCGCTGTGTGTCGGTAATGGGGAGGTGGCAAAACGGGTGGGAACACAGGGGATGGAAGAGGTCAGCTGCCCAGGCCCTGAGCGCTGCGCTTACGGCGGGCAACATGGCTGCAAGCTCTATGGGAGGCTGAACCTGTTTGTGGAGGGGCAAGGGGATGAACTTGGCAGCTTTATTTTCCGCACCACCGGCTACAACTCGGTGCGTACCCTGGCAGCAAGGCTCAAGTATCTGGAAGCGGTCAGTGGTGGCCAGACCCGCTATCTGCCGCTCACCCTGCGGCTGAGGGCCAAGAGCACCACCCAGTCTTATCGCACACCGGTTTACTACGTGGACCTGACGCTGCGCGAAGAGACTACCTTGACCGAGGCGGTCAGACTAGCGCAGGAGGCGGCCCTGCACGACCGTGAGGCGGGCCTTGCCATCGACCAGATGGAACAAGCCGCCCGCGAGCTACTGCGTAACGGTCAGTTTGAGGATGGGGAAGAGGAGATCCCGCTATTGCTGGAAGAATTTTACCCGGAGGTCAGTACAGAGGAAAACCGCGCCGAAGGCCCTGATACTCAAGGCCATGAGCCCCAAGCCACGGCCACCTCAGCGCAAAGAGGGGTGCCCGAAGTTCGACCGAAAGTGCAACCCAGAAAGACACCGTTGACCAACAAGCTTGGCAAGGGCGCTCGGGTGCCCAACCAGCCTAACGGCGGGTGATCACTTGGGACGGGCGAGCCGCTCGACTAAGCGCTCAAGAGTTTCCAGCAACAGGGTCCGGTCCGCATCATCCAGCCGGGCCAGTTGCTGGCTCAGCACGATGCCTTGTTCGGTGGGGCGGTTGCTGGTCTCGCGCAAGAAGTCCGCCAGCTCACAATCAAACAGTTGGGCCAACTCGGCCAGTCGCACCACGGTCGGCACTACGATGCCCCGCTCCATCCGGGAGACTGCCTCCATCCCGATATCGAGGTGCTCCGCCACTTGCTCCTGGGTCAGTCCAGCTTGCTGACGCTGACGGGCAATGGCTCTGCCAACCGTCTTGGCCAACTGCTTGATGTTGATGTCTGTCATAAGTCCTCCAGTCAACCCGTATGGTTGACCATGGACTCATTGACGATAAGGACTCAAAAAGGCGAATATCAACCCTATCAGTCCATCACAGACACATCAGGAGGCGTATTACCTATCAGGGATAACCTGCGATCCCATCGCCTGCAGCCCGGCTGCGTCCTTAGCACCCGATTTACCCCTCCCTGCGGCTGGCGAGTTATTGCTGGCCGGGGAACCTTTTATTCACTCAATCATGAGGAAAACCATGAAGCGTTATTTTGTTATTGCTGGCCTGCTCTTCTTGGCCCTGACCATCAACATCGCCTGGACCGACAAAGCCCCCTGGCTGGGCTTTTGGGGGCATAGCGCCACCTTTGTCTTCGGCACTCTGTTCACGGGTGTGGGGATGTGCCTCGGTGAATGGTTTCGCCGCTTCACCCACCCCGACTGGATTGCAACCAGCAGCGCCGTGGACACCTTCAAAGCCAGAGTGTTCTGGATGATGGGACCACAGGCCATCGGTGCCCTAATTGGCTTTTTCGCCTTTCAGGGCTTTATGACAAACATCCTCGGCTATGCCGTGTAAGGAGCCTGTGATGCATCAATGGATGATCGCCCTGCTGGGCCTGCTGCTGACGCCTGCGGTACTGGCATTTGGCGACCATGGTCGCTGGAATGATGGCTGGGGTCAGGGGGTGACGGAATACTCCGCCACCGTTGACGACTCCACCTACCTGTACCTCTCCTGCCGCATGGGACAGTTGAGTGGCATCGAACTCAATCAAGCCGGGAAGGCAGCAACAGAGTCTGTCTGGCTGCGAATAAATGGCCATACCTACCCCACGCTCCCCAGCATGGTGGCAGGCAATGACAGCAAGACCTTCTATGCCATGTGGGCCGCGCTGCGCACCGCAACCTCGCTGCAAGCCATCACTCAAGATGGCCAAAGCGTTGAACTGCCAGTCGCAGGCGTGCAAGAGACACTGAGTGCAGCCACAGATGCCGCCTTTGCTTGTGCCTTTCCGACACCGGAACCTGAACCGGTCCAGGCGCCTTTGGCGTTTGAACTGCAATCGCAGCCTGGGATACTCCGGGTGCGGTCACGCAATGACCCGCTCACTATCACTGGCGTCACGGTCAACCGAGGCCAATGCAAGGTTCATGAGCAAGCCGTTGGCTACGACGAAAAGGGTAATAAGAAAGGCTATGTTCCCGTCTTCCCTGCCCCCCTAGCCTTTGGCCAGCAGGCCAGATTCCAGATGGCAACACCGCTTTGCCGGGTACTGGAGGTGGTTATCCATACCGACCGGGGGGATGCCGGTTACACGTTTGAATAAGCAAAAACACGCCTCTCTACGCCCGGTTTTGTACCGGGCGTTTTCTTTTGTAAAAGGAGAAGATATGCAACCTGGTGACCATCTGGTCGTGATGAAATGGGGCTATGACCATCACGGTCTCTACGCAGGCGATAGCAAGGTCATTCACTACGTGGGCCCCCTGTCCAGCGAGGCCCCGCTGACGGGACGAGTGGTGGTATCTGCACTGGAGACATTTGCAGGGGACGGCCCCTGTTATCTGCGAACCTACAGCCACCGTTACTACAGCCCGGCGCAAAGCCTGGAACGGGCTTATCGCCGGCTCGGGGAGCGGGCCTATCACCTGCAGTTCAACAACTGCGAGCACTTTGTCACCTGGTGTATCCAGGGGGAGCATCGCAGTGAACAGGTTGAGCAAGCCTGGAGCACGGCCATGCTGAGCATTGCATTGACACAAGAGCCGCCACCACCTGAACTCACTACCGTTCCTACCACGTTGTCTACTTTGACCTCGTGGGTTCGCACCCTGTCCACCCTACTGCCACCCTGGCCCTTTCGTTAAATTCCCCTGTCATTTGTTTGGAGAGAATCATGATCATTCCCTTCTACCGGGGCGGCTTTGCCCTGCCCGTCGCACAAACCCTGCTGGTTCTGCTCTGTCAGGAGGTGGCGAACACCTCACTCGATCTGGAGCGTCTGACCCAGCTGACGTTCAACTTCCGCAACCCCGGCTACAGCGCCGAGCAAGGAGGTGTGCACCCCGTCGAGATCCGGCTGATCCGTGGGCTAGATGGCTGGCTGTTCGATTACGTCACCGACTTCAGCTACCAGGGGCTCGGCCATGATGCCGAGCTCTGCAAGGAGATCGACTTCAACTTCCTCGATGGGGAACACACCATGTTGGGCTGGGGACCGCTGCGGCTGGCCGAAGCGCGGGAATTGTTCGATATCTGGCAAAGCAACTTCATTGCCTACTGCCGGTTGGAATGCTTCAGCGTCACGGTCGCAGGAGATTAGGAGGTCACGATGACCCAAGAATTAGCTCTATCCCACTACTCACGCCAGT